>CBDTYO010000053.1:0-14316 GCA_965364615.1 uncultured Bacteroidia bacterium | reverse complement strand
GCTAAAGCAGGTCCGGCGTTCAGGGTTTTAACTGGGATTTAAGTTCATCCATCATGTCTATTAACTTCTCCTGCCTGGAAGCGATCTCCCGGATTCCGGTCTTGTCCTTCAGGAGGTTGATATTCTCCTCAGTCAAGAGCTGAGCCTTGACCTTTTCTTTGATCCGAATATCTTTTTTTCCTCCGGTCTCTATCCCGTGCTCAAGCTCGTAAATAATCTTCTGTAGATGAGATACATAAGACACCCAGCTTAGGATTCCGATGATGATGAAGCCCAGAAGAAACAAAATAATAAACGGGGGAACGCTGACCACCGCAAATCCCAGGTTGATGTTGAGTGAAATGGTGAATATTTCCCAGTTAAATAATGCGAAATAGAGATATACCAGGGTATAAAGGATGAGCAATACAAACTTCCTCAGGATTAGATTCTTCATGTTATGTGGTTTTTCAGGCGCTGTGTTCATGGTTTATGATCAGGATGAGGAATCCAGTCTTTCTCCGATCTGGACAATTTGTTTATCCAGTGCCCTGATCTGTCCCATCAGTTTCTTGAATTCATCGCTTTTCAGGAACTCCACCCTGAACCTGTACCTTCCTGCGTATTCCATGAAGCACATATAGCCCAGTTCTCTGGCCACTTCATCTCTTTGATCTTTCAATTTGGCCATCTCAGTCCGGTCCCTGAACTTTTCAACGTATCCCTGTGCTTTCAGGGAAAGCTCCTCGTAGATGTCACCGCCTTTTTCCACGGCCGCTTCGGAGGTTTCCTTGACTTTCTCAAAGAAGGTATTAAAGATCTCAGAAGCTTTTTCTGAAAATACTTTGGCTCCCTCAGAAATGGTTTCAATGGGATCTTGCAAAAAGTCACTTTCGGATTGGTTGGTATGTTTTTCTGATGTCATTGTGGTATGGTTTATATGGGTAAAACAAATATCTAATGCCTTATGTTTTTGTTGGACTATGATTTTCTGGATCTTCTGCCCAGGTAATAAAATAGTCCCAGCAAGGCAATTCCGGCGATAACAAGCACAATGGCGGTAATTCCTACTGTTCGTCCAAACTGTGCCCGCTTTTCGGCCACCTCAGCCCTTTTCTCGGATAATTCCTTCCTGGTCTTGGCGATCTCTGCTTTCTCCTGTTGGATAAGTTCATTGAGAGAGTCCAGTTGGACACCCAGGTCCAACACCGTTTGTAACTCTTCATTGGAGGTATCCGCAGCCAGGGCGGACATCAATATTCTTCCAGGAGCTCCCAGAATTAACTCCATCTCTTCCTCTGCCAGACTTGCTTCAGCTTTTTCCATTTCGGCCTGGGATTCAAGGATATCACTCATTTTTTTGTTCCTGATAAGCTCCACATCCCTGTTCAGTCTATCGATCTGTACTCCGGTTCTGGCCAGTTCACCTGAAATGGATTCCTGCTGCGCCAGCAAAGTATTGCGGTTGTTTTTTATCTGCTCAAGCTCTGAATTCAGCCGTTCTTTTTCAGCGGCAATAAAGGACTCAATCACTTCTTGCTTATTGTACTCAGCCTGAATCTGATTCTGAAGATTTTCGATGATTTCGTCCGTTTCAGCAATGTATTGCCGGGACTGGGCTATTTCCTGTTCAATGGATTTCTTATTGTCGGATTCCTCAGTGATGATGCTGTCCATCTCCGAGATCTTTGCCTCGTAGGGTTGCAGTTCCTCTTCAGAAGCCTGATCCCTGAGCAATTGATCCCGTTCATCCACATACATCTGTCTCTCAAGTGCGTAGGCTTCTAATTTCTTATCGGAAACCAAAACGCGTTTCTTCAGCAGTCCGATCCTTTTGATCTCCACTTGTTTCCTGTTTTCTCTCTGGGTCATGCGCTGGTCAATTTCTTCAATCCCTGATTCAAGTCTTGTCTCGACGCGGGTTTCCTGAACATCATAAAAATCCAGGTTCTCCTCTAGTGAATCAAGTTGGGAGTCGAGTCCGTTGATCTCGTTCTTCAGGTTCGATATGGAATCTTCATACAGCGATATTTGCTCCTCCAGATCTGCTTTTTGAGATGATACGGCTTTAGCCTCCTCTTCCTTTAATTGATCTGCAAGCTGCTTTTGGTTCTCTTCCAGCTGACGGATCTGCCGGTCTTTGGATTCTCTTTGGTCCAGCAAAGATCTTTTTTCTGAGGCCAGGGAATCTTTCAAGCGTTCCATCTGTTCTAAGGATTGCTCCTGTACTTCCTGTGTTTCAGCTTGTCTTTCAAGCAGCTTCTCTATGTTTTCATCACCGGTTCTATTGGTCTTGCATGCGGAGAGAAGAACCAGCAAGCATGTTCCTACGGCAATCATTGACTTTTTCATATGATGTATTTTTAAAACGTTTGTAATTCTGTGCGATCGGGGTGTCCCGAAACACTGGTCCTGTTTCGTGACCAAATAGCAGAAATAATCATTCCAGAATCGAAGTGAATCTGGAAGTATCAGATCCTGAATAAGATATGTGTGATTGATTGATCCGACATGCCCTGTATTGTGTGTATTTTTTACACAGGGTATTGCATAAAATCCACACTTAACAACAGCGGCAATGGCAAAACGGATTATTTACCCAGGCCCCTGGCAAAAAAGTCCTGTACGATGGCAGGGGAAGATTTCAGGGCTGATCTGGGAGTACCCTGGAAAATAGAGGTTCCTTTGTCCAGGAACACAACCTGGTCGGCCATATTCAATGTGCTTGGCACTTCATGTGTGACCATGACTACGGTCATGCCCAGCTGCTTATGAAGGTCCATAATCAGTTGATCAAGTTTTGACATGGTAATCGGATCCAGTCCGGCACCCGGTTCATCGCAGAATAACAGGGGGGGATCCATCACGATCGCCCTGGCCAGTGCGGCTCTCTTCAGCATACCCCCACTCAATTCCGAAGGATACTTTTCATAGGCTCCATCCAGGTTCACCTGGTGCAGCTTCATCCTTACAATATCCTCGATCAATGGCTTTGGCAGTTCGCTGTGCTGTTCGAGGGGAAGCCCCAGGTTTTCTCCCACGGTCATGGAGTTCAGCAATGCACCTTCCTGATACAATACCCCAATTTTTTTATAACAGGCCTTTTGTTCCTTTTCATCAATTTCTGAAGGATTCTTGCCGAGGACTGTCACCGATTTGCCGGGAGATCTGTATATGCCAAGCAAGTGTTTCAGCACCGTGGTTTTTCCTGATCCGCTGCTTCCAAGAATGGCTGTGATATCACCTTTCTGGACCTGGAAGCTGATATTGTTCAGGATCAGCTTGTCGCCTATCTCAAAAGAAAGTCCCTCTACTTCGATCAGGTTTTCCACAGCTTTTGTTGGTTTATTTCAATAGATTGAATTTAATATATGAGCAAGCCCATGATGCTGTCAGCCACGATCACCAGGGATATGGAAACCACCACTGCACTGGTGGTCACCTTTCCGACTTCGGAAGCTCCCTTATCCGATTGAGTGCCGAAATAGCTACCGGTTATCACGATCAAATAGACAAATACCAGGCTTTTGATGATTCCAAAAATGATATCTTTCAGAAGAAGTGACTCTTCCATCCGGTTCAGGAATACAAGGGGCGATATGCCCAGGCTGCTTGTGGCAATGAGCATACCTCCCAGAATCCCAGTGATATCTGCCAGAATGGTAAGGAATGGCATGGTGAGTATTCCTGCATGCATTTTGGGAACCATCACGAATCTGACTGGATTCAAGCCCATGGTACTCAGCGCATCGGTTTCGGAGGTAACTTTCATGGTAGCCAGCTCCGCCGCGATGGCGGACCCGCTTCTGCCCGCCACCATAATGGCAGTGATCAGGGGCCCCATCTCGCTCATCATGGCAATCACAGTGAGATCAACGATGTATATATTGGCTCCAAAAGCCCTTAGTTGCGCTGCTGACTGCAGGGCAAGCACAAGGCCAATGATAAAGGACATCGCCCCAACGATGAGAGCTGCATTCACACCCATCAGAACCGCTTGATTCACTACTTCCCCTTTCCGGTGTGTTTTTTTCTTGAACAGATCCACCACGGACCAGTAGGTAATTTCAGCGGCAATCTGGAGATAGCTTAAAATGTATTCCCTTAAAATGTGGGACATGTTGTGACCTAGCTGCTCCATAAAACCCCATTTCTTGCCCTTTGACTTCGCAAAAATCCGTTCATCGGATAGGGTGGACAGTTGCTCTTTTATTTCCGGTGGAGGGCCATCAATCTTTACATCGATGCCCCTTTCTGTGAGCTTTTTACGGATGTGATGGATGGCAGTTATACCCGCGGTATCAGCCTCCTGAAGTGAATCAAGCCTGATGGTAAGGGTTTTGCTGCGATAATTGCTGAAAGCCTGGTCAACATAGTCCAGAAATTCCTCCAGCGAAGTCAAAGTCACAGATCCGCCGATGGTCAGGATCTCACCATCAAGAATATAGTCCGCCTGTTTTTGATCATGCGATTTGACTGTCATCGGGCTACTCCTCCAAAACCTTAGCCTGATCCCTGATCAACCCAGCGAACTTTTCCAGTTCGGAGAAATAGATTTCACTCACAGCACCTGCAAAAAGATTCAGGTCTTTCTCCTCCAGGGGCTCGAGCCTTTCTGCCTCATGGTGAAGCAGAACTTGATTGTCCGCATTTCTGAGGATCCGGAATTCAAGGTGTACATGGGCCGAGAACTGATTCTTTTCTTCCAGCACTTCCATTTGATGGATGCTTGTTGCGAACAGATAATCAGGAATGGCCCTGTTGTACCTGGAAGATACACTTTCAAAAAGATGTGATTTATCCAGATAATACATCGTCAACTCCATCAAAGCCAGGGAAGGTTTCACAGCCCACTGATGATACTTGTAATAGGTGATTTCATGTGAATCAGAACGATTCACAATTTGGTTTTTGTCGTACACCATGCCCATTTCTATTTGCTGGACCTCTAAGCTGCCTGGTATGGCCTGTTTTGAATCCTCAGCAATGGATTCTGCGTAATCCGGATATTCAATGGTATAGTGTTTCTGAATAACAGCTTGCTGAGAAATACAAGCTGTAAGGCTTATCAGAAAACTCAAAATTAGAAAGCTAGGTAGTTTCATGTGCTGGTTGCATTATTTCTTCAGACGTCTGTCGGGGATGTTTTTGTCTTCTAATCCACGTACAAGGATGGATGGATCCGAATTGATCTTGTTGGAAGTTTCTTCCAGGTTGGAAAGGGTACTTCGTAGCAGTTGAATACTGGTGTTGAACTCCTGGCTGTTCAGATCGAGTTCCTGGTCGATTTTGTACAGCAATACCCTGGTTTGTTCAGTCATATCAGCCAGATTCTGAATCAGTAACTTCAGCTCGGATTCGCTCAGGCTTTTTGAAATATCATAGGCATTTCCCAGGATCATTTCGATGGTGTCGCCCTGCACTACTTCATTGATGCTGGCCATGGCTTGATTAAAACTCTGGCTGGTGGTATCTAAACTTTGGGCTATTCTGCGGGCTGTTTCCACAGTTTCACCTACCGAAACGCGGTTCTCCTGAATCATCGAATCCAGCAACTGCGTGGTGGAATTAAACTGCTGGGCCAGCATATTGATATTATCCGCAGCCGCCGTGAATCTGTTCAGGTTTTCTGAAGCTGTGAAAATTTGCAGGTTGTTAATTACCTTTTCTGCTTTTTCAGCTATGATGTTGGCCTTGCCTGTAATTTCCTCCGCAGTTGAGCTGCCTGCATTGATGTAATCACCGCTTTTCAGAAATTCTGCCTGGTTGGTTCCTCCCCGTATCTCAATGGCTTTGAGTCCCGTGATTCCCAGGGTCACAATATCTGCCTGGGTGTCTTGCTTAATGGGTGTTCCGGTACCAACGGACAACTCGACGATAATGGAATTGATATCCTTGGGATCGATGGAAATATTTGAGATAATGCCAATATTGATCCCCAGGTATTTGACAGGACTTCCCACTTCCAGTCCGCCAACACTCACATCATGGTAGGTAATATAGTAGGTGTCGGTTTTTTCAAACCATTGTCTGGCAGCAAAGAATACGACGAGAAAGATGAGAATCAGGCTACTGAGAAACAGGAAGATTCCCAACCTTATGTTTTGAGATTTTCTATTCATGGATTCTGTTTTCCATAGATTTACCAATGCAGGACAAGAATGATTCCAGAGCTTGAATTACATATTGCTTCCGTCTGCCTTGTCACTGTTTTAGCCAATATACAAAGGATCGTTGTAAATGTCCAGCTTATGGGACCTTTAAAAAACCGTGGAAAGTTTCCCCAGGCTGGGGCAGGTATTCAACAGAACCTCGAAAACAATGTGAATTCCCACCGGACCATGCCCATGAATTCCTTATCTTGAATGCAATTTCACAAAACCCAATACAGTATGACAAAGAAAGATTTCCAGCCTTTTGAAATGGAACGTTATATGTCCGTCTATGAAATGGCAGTGGATTATAATATGTCGGAAAGCGGGGTTCACCCCATGCGATTGAGCGAACTGCTTGCCCTGGAAGATGGTTCCCTGCAGAAACTGCTGGAGGTGGATTTGAACTACAGCCATGCCAACGGAAATCCGGAACTCAGGGAGAACATTGCTGCCATGTACGATGGTGCTGCAAAAGAGAATGTACTTGTGACGGTCGGGGCGATTGAAGCCAACTTCAATGCCCTCACCACCCTTTTATCCCCTGGAGATGAGATGGTCCTGATGCTGCCCAATTATATGCAGGTATGGGGTGTAGCTAAAAACCATGGAATAAAGATTAAGACTTTTTCGCTTGTTCAGGAGAAGAACTGGGCGCCTGACCTGGATACGCTGCAGAGCATCGTGAGCCAGGATACCAGGATGATCGCCATATGCAATCCAAACAACCCCACCGGTTACATTCTGACCGAATCTGAGATGGATGCCATTGTGAAAATGGCCGATGGAGTGGGTGCCTGGATCCTGGCCGACGAGGTATACGCAGGTGCCGAGCAACTGACCGATATCCAGACCCCTTCCTTTTATGGTCGTTATGAAAAGGTCATTGCCGTAGGCAGCATGAGCAAGGCATACGGGCTGCCCGGACTAAGAACCGGATGGGCCGTGGGCCCGGTGGACACAATCGATCAGATCTGGGCCCGGCATGAATATACCACCCTGAGCACAGCATTGCTCTCCAATGCCCTGGCAGCCCTGGCACTTTCTGAAAAAGTGAGACCCAGGATCATTGAAAGGACCAGGGAATATATCCGGAATGGGTATCCCTTGCTTGTGGATTGGATGGAAAGCCATGGGGATCTTTTCAGTGCGGTGCAGCCGCAGGCAGCAGCCATTGCCTTCGTCCGGTATAAGATGGATATTAACTCCACGGATTTCGTAATGAAGCTTCTCAAGGAGAAAAGTGTGCTGATCATCCCGGGGGACCATTTTGGAAGGGACGGGTATCTCAGGATCTCTTTTGGTTTGCCTCCGGATTATCTGTTGGCCGGACTCACAAGGATCTCGGAGTTGATTGCTGATCTATAGTCCGGACACTTCTGATCCGCCAGCCAACACGCTGATCACATATTCTCCTTCCAATAATTGAAAGCGACCCGTTTGCAGGCCCTCGATCTCCTCCGGTTCCACCGGGCCACTTTTACCGTTAATCTCAATCTCTTGATAGGGACCGAGGGGTAAGCTTACCTTTGCCCTGCTTCCCGGGGGCACCGTCATCTCGAAGCGGAGCATGCCTGATGGCAGCCTTTCCCAATGGGATGCAATCCTGCCCATGGGAGAATCATAGGTGCATTTCACAAAATCAAGTCCTGCAGGAGTGGAAGGAGCCAGGAAGAAACTCTTGAATCCCGGATTTTCAGGATCTGGACGGATCCCACCCAGCCAGCGGTAGAACCACTCGGTCACTGATCCGAACATGGGATGATTGTTGGAATAGGTATTGTCGCTCTCCTGCCAGGTTTCCCACAGGGTGGTGGCACCGCGGTCGATCATAAAGCCCCATCCCGGATAGGCCCTGCTGTTGACCACTTGAAATACTGCCTCGGGAGACGCATTTTCTGACAGGGCTTCCAATATATATTTGGTGCCAAAAATGCCGGTATTAAAATGGGATGATGGACCATTTTTCACTGCATTTAACAGGGAGTCCCTGGCAGCTTCTCTCTGATCTTCAGGGACAATTCCATGAAACAGCAAAGTGGAGAACAGGGTCTGCCGGTTGATCCTGTCACTTACAGCGTGGTCCCAAAATTCTGTTTTCAGCAAATTCATCAATCTCTGTTCCAGTTCTTGGTATTTGCTTATGTTTATTTCATCTCCCATCACCGAAGCAAATGTTTTCATGATGCGGGCACACTGAAGGTAATGGGCGGTTCCCGTCAGTTGCACGGGCACAGGTTCCAGGGATTCATGGTCGCTTAGACCCTGGTCAACGAGACCTTCCGGGTGTATCCGCCCCACTTTCTCCATCCATTCCACATTATGTTCATACAATCTGCCAACGATTTCCAGGTCGCCGTAATATAAGTACAGGTAATACTGGGTAATCAGGTAGGCCGATTCCCAGCTGATCCCGCAATATTCTATTCCCACAAAAGGTGCCGTATCCACAAAGGAGGAATCTTTCATGGCATCCAGCCAATCATAGAGGGTCTTGCGGTACATCGCCTGCATGTTGAAATTGTAAATGTAAGACTCGCTGGTGGCGTTCAGATCCCCCCCATACGCAAATTTCTCCCGGGCGGGACAATCCGATTGCACACTGACCAGGTTGGCCAGGAAGGTCCTTTCCGTGGCCCTTTGAATGGAATTCAGCAATTCGGAGGAGCAGGAGAAACTGCCCTGGTCTTCCACACGGGTGTGAATGGAAAGGCCGCGGATATCTGAATGCTGAGGTTGGTGCTTCAGACCGGCAATCTCCATGTATCTGTAAGAATGGTAGGTGAAATCAGGTTTATAGGAAACACTGGTATCCTCACCAAAAATGTAGCTATGAGTCTGCCAGGCAATATCAGGAGCTCCGGGCCCTCCCATTCCTTTCCGTTTGATCTGCCCGATTACGCTGGTCATGGGATTCAGCCGGCCGTCATCATAGATCCGTTCACCGAATCTGAACACAATGGTATCGCCGGTGGTACCTGTCATACTGATCCTGAAGGTCCCCGTAAAGTTTTCCCCCATGTCTGCCACAAAGATTCCGGCCTCCGGGCTGGATATCCCCACAGGCATAATTTCCCGGGCAATCTGAACGGGAGGGAAGAAGGCCTTCTCCAGTTTCCCTCCGGGGGCTTTCCCTGTTTCAGCAGGTTTCCAATTGCGATCGTCGAATGCTGAAATATTCCAACCCGGGATCTCTTTGCGGGCGTCATAGGATACGCCCAGATACACACTGTTTCTCAGAATCGGGCCGTAGCTGTATTTCCAGCTCTCATCGGAAACGATCTCTTGGGTGCTTCCATCCTTATAAAGCACATAGAGTCTGGCCAGAAAGGCTGGTTTGCCCACCTGGGTATCTGTCCTGAGATTTCTTCGGCCCCATTTGCGTAGGGGAAGGGGATTATAAAAACCATTCCCCAGGATGACTGCCAGGCAATTGTTCCCTTTTTCAAGCAAAGAAGTTACTTCATAATCGGTATAGTAAATCCGCTTAGAGTAGTCGGTCCAGGCAGGGTCCAATTCATTTTTCCCGATTTCTGTTCCATTCAGGCTTGCCTTATAATAACCCGCAGCCGTGATACTGAGCCGGGCCAACTCAATACTTTTCCCTGCCTGAAACTCCTTCCTGAAAATGGGGGCGGGCCGGTCGAGGAAGAACAGAGAATCAGAACCGGGCAATTCCCGCCCATCCGTCAACCATTGGGCATCGCTATTGTCCGGGAATCCTGCGGGATCTGTGTTTGAGGATGGTTGACTGCAGGAAGCCCAAAGGGTAAGAAGAAGACAGCAAAATGGACCGATGGGCACGCGCTTTCTCATGGATGAATAATTGAATACTTGAAGCATTTGCCTGAACCTGATCATGCAAGAATCATAACTCCATCAGTAAAAGTAAGGCTTATCATTTACTTTATATCAGGGGAGACGGAGTAAATGTGTTTTACTTGCTCTTCTTCTTCGAAGACCTGGCCCTGGGGTTGAACTCAAGGGCGAGTTTAATCCAATACTCGAACTCCTCCGGGGTTCTCATGCCGCTATCGTCGATCAGCACATAACCAGCCATTGGTCGATGGGTAAAATCCATGGTTCTGCAGCCGGTCATTTCGACCACAGTTTCGTGCATTTCCGGATCGATGCGACACATCATTTCGTCTTTGATAATGCCCACACACATTTTATCGTTTACCATGAAAGTCAGACCGCCCATCATTTCTTTTTCTTCTACCACGGGAAGATCTGCCAGCCGTTCGCGTATTCTGTCTGCCAATTTTTCGCTGTATGCCATGCTGTAAGATTTTGTTTTTAATTGAACAGGAGATGCCCCTATTTGTTCTTGAACTAAACAGAAGCTATGAAAAACAATCCTTTTGAGGAATCCGCATTGACCGCCATTCTGGTAGTATCAGACATGACCGGATCAAAATCATTCTATGTGGATGTGCTGGGGGCCAAAATATTCAGGGAATATGGCGGTGATTCATTGGTGCTTGAGTTTCTGGGGAATTGGCTATTGCTGGTAACACCCGGGGGGCCCACCGATGATAAACCAGAGACTCATTTTCTTCCGCCCGGGGACAAGAACTGCGTGAGCCACGCTTATACCATACGGGTGAAGGATTGCAGACAATCCTATGAAATCCTGAAGGAAAGAGGCGCAGAATTTATTACACCTCCGTTGTCCAGGGGAGCGGAAACCCGGTGTTTTTTTCACGATCCCGATGGTCACCTGTTTGAGATTAGTGAATATCGCCAGGCTTAAACACTTGATCTCAGAGTTTTTACTTACTTCCGCCTTAGCCTGGCTGTCTGTGATGGGTGATCAGGCTTGCGCGAGTGCCTGCCCCACAGGCGATACAGCCACATGGTCCAATTCGGACATCCTGGCCAGCAGCTCGTCCAGATAAGCAGAACTTACAGGCCCCCATCCCTCATCGTCCAGTCCATGGGTATTATAAATCAGCCAACCCTCTGGCAAGGCAAGCAGGTGCTGAATTCTGCTCTCCAGATGGTCATCTATTTTCCCGGGTCCGAAGCTGGTGCAGGTGAGCCTGCTTTGTCCCGGATAGGGCAGGCTGTTGATCTCAGGTCCTCCGGTTCGGAAGGCCCTCACTTTAGTAAGGATCCATTCTTCGATTTCAGGAGAAGATTGGTTGTAGGGAAAATTGAATATGGCCCGGGAGGAATCAAACGCATCCAGCTTTTTTTCGAAGATTTCCAGGCATTGTAACACCAGATCCTGTGCTTCGGCCAAGGGGGATTCTTTCAGATTGGTGTGCTTCAGGCTGTGGGGCATGATCTCGTGGCCCCTGGACTGCAGTTCGTTCCATAATTCAAAATCTCCCACCGGCCAGGCATGGTATTCGTTGGGCAGTTCAAACCGGTTCTCGTGGGCTGATGCAATTACATTGATACAGGCAGACATTTTGTATTTCTCATAAATCTCTGCAGTTTTTATGCTCGATTTTTCAAAACCATCGTCAAAGCTCAGGGAAACAATATGGGTGATCTTTTTACCTGCAGGAGCAGAGGATCCCAGGCTACCGGGGATTATGGCCGCACCCAGGGTGAGTCCGCTTGTTTTTAAAAAATTCCTCCGGGACCTAAGCTGCTTTTCCATGTTGATACCTTTAGTAGCAATTAAGATACGAGGAAATACAATCCGCTTGAGAGTATAAAGGCAAAAATTTATTATCAGGGCAATGCTTTCGATTATCTGCAGATCTTTATAACTTTCAAAAAGCAAAAGCCTGATAATTATGATGCGGAATGCGGTATTGCCCCGGGACTTAAACACCCATATCGGCTCCGAGCGCAAAGATTTTGCGGTGAAAGCCGGTCGTGCTCAGCCCAGGAAGAAATCAATGGGAATCATTCTTTTTGGAACCCTCTGGACTGCTTTTACCAGTATTTTTGTCATTGTATTTCTGGGTCCCATATTTGCAGGGAAAGAGGTTCACTTCGAATCCAATGGGGTCCCCACCGTGGCAGGTCCCGGCAATTTGGGTCCCATTGTGGTCCCGGCCCTCATTATCGGCGTTTTTGTATTGATTGGCCTTGGGATGCTGGCGGGAGGTTTCTATGCCATGTTTAAAAAAGGAGGCTATTTTGTGGGAACCCCCTTGCGACTGATACAGTATCGGAAGGGAACCATTAAGTCCATGGACTGGGAGCAGTTTACCGGAAATATTGAAGTAACTGCCAATGCCCGCAGCCAGAAGGGCAATCTTTCCCTGCAAATGAGAACCGGCAGAATGGTCAGCAGAAAAAATGGCCCCGACCGCTATGTTCCGGATGTGATCTATCTGTCTGATATCCCTTATGTTCTGGAAATCGAGCGGATTTGCAGGCAAAGAATCAAAGAAAACGATCCCACTCCGCCCTCCACGGGAATTTCCTGACCATTGTACTGAACAAATCAAGTCCAGGCAGGTTATTATTTCCAATAGGTGACCTACGTGTTCGGGGTCACCATTTGACCATTGTTATGGTCAAATCTTTGTAGAAAATTATACCGAATGGCGATGAACAGAATAGATTTCATAAAGAACCTGGCTGCTGGAGGTGCCACATTGTTTGTGGCCCCGGCGATTCTTACTTCCTGTGGGAAAGATGATCCCGAACCGGATCCAAATCCCAATCCGAATCCCGATGAACTTTCCATTGACCTGACCGATGGCAAATATGCCAGTCTGCTGAATGCGGGAGGATTTTACGTTGAGAGCGATGTGATCGTGATCAATACCGGAGACGAATACATCGCTTTATCCAGCGTATGTACCCACGAGGGATGCAGGGTCAGTTACAACCATGGAAATGGGAACCTTCCGTGTCCCTGTCATAATTCCATATTCAGTACGGCAGGAGCTGTGTTGCAGGGACCCGCCAATGCTCCGCTGACCAAATATGATGTATCGCAGGTAGGGGATATCCTGACCATTGCCCTGTAGATTTGATTCGGTTTTAATCGTGCGCCATGTTCGGGCTGCCTTCCGTCCCGGTTACCTTTTGGAGACCGGAAGCGATTCGTCCCGACCCCACTCCTGGATCGAACCGTCGTACATCCGCACTTTGTATCCCAGGTATTTGGCCGTAAAATAAACGGTTGAAGCCCAGATCCCGGAACCGCAATAGACTATGATGGTGGTCTCCGGACCTATTTCGTACTCTTCGAAGAGACGCATCAATTCGTCTTCAGGCTGCAGCAGATGGGTACCACCATCACCGGTCAATTTGAAATACGGAATATTGACGGCCCCTTCAATGTGTCCCTGTCTCGGTGAATTTGTGTCCGTTTCCGTGCCATAATACCGTTCAGCTGGTCTGGCATCGACAAACACGACGTCGTCCTGGTGCAGATTTGCAAACGCTTCTTTTTTAAGGATCCTGGCATCCTCCCTGATCTGAATATCCACATCGCCTTTCTCAAAAACCGCTACACTGTCTGTCAGGGGTCTGCCTTCCCCTTTCCAGGCCTGTAAACCACCGTCCAGAATGGCCACCCGATCGGCAAGCCCTGCATAGTCCAACGTGAAGTACAAGCGGGCCGCCCTGGAAATGGCGTTAACATCTTCATAACAGATAATGATGTTGGAATTGTTTCGGATACCAAGCGTTCTCAGGGCCTGTTCCAGCTTTTCTTCATCGGGAAGTTCATTCCTGAGTCCCTGTTCGTCCTCCACCAGAAATTCCCCCATGGTTACATATCTCGCCCCCGGGATGTGTTCCAGGTCATAGGCTGATTTCATCCCGTAGTGAAGGATCACAAGCCGGGAATCGGAAAGGTGTTCTGCCAGCCATGCCGTCGAGACAAGCTTTTCATCCGCCTCAAGTGGTGTTTGTGCGTTCAGATAAGGACCAAAGGGCAATACCCATCCTGTGATAAGCAAGAAAATACCCACATATTTCATAGCTTTCCTTTCATTTTGGTAATGATCGCACAGCAATGTACCAAAAAACCTTGCAGTGGATGTGAATGAAACAATTAATAGCATCAGATGTTCCCAAATACCCCTTTAAACTATCCTGCAATATCAAAGTCTGATTTATATTATGCGATTATCGTGAAACGTAGTTTGCCTCCTACCAGGGTTTTCAAAATTTGTGGATGAAGAAATTGACGAAGATGATGAAGAAGAAGAAGAGGTAGACACTGGAAAAGGAAACCCACCTATGTCTGGCGATCCTTCAT
>CBDTYO010000052.1:0-14445 GCA_965364615.1 uncultured Bacteroidia bacterium | reverse complement strand
AAGCTTTTGTCGGAATCATGAACAACATGCTAGCACAAAACAGCCATGGAATTACTCCGTAAAATTATATATGCCCTGGCTTTTTGCCATATACTGCCTGCCCTCTCTGCCCAGGAGAATCTCACAGAGATTTATTATTCGGGCGACTACAGGCGGGTGATTGAGCTTTCGTCTCAACAAATCAAATCCGGTGACACCGCCGTCAATACCTTTTACCTGAAAGCCCTGGCAGAATCTCAGTTTGGGCAAACAGGGACCTCCATTGCCACGCTCGAAGATGCCCTGGCGCTTCATCCTGAAAGCAAAAGGCTTCAGCGCATGCTGGCTGTTCAGTATTTCGAAGCAGGGGATTATGTCAGAGCCCAAGACAGCTACAGGATTCTGGTGGAAAAGGACAGCACCGATGTAAGTTCCTGGCTAAAGCTGGCTGATATCGCTTCCTTCCGCCAGCAGAACGGCCAGGTCATTGAGGTACTGAACATGGTCCTCCTGATCGATTCCATCAACCTTCCGGGCCTGATGAAGATGGGTGACATCCTGCAAAGGCACCATCACAGCGGGGCCATTGTGTATTATCAGAAAGCCTATGAACTATACCCGGATAACCAGAATGCGGCCTATGCTGTGGGAAACCTGCACATCCAGCATAAAGAAGCCTGGAAAGCCATCCCGGTTTGTGAAGACATGCTCAGGCTGGACACCACCAGCATCAAATTCAGCAAACTGCTGGGCTATGCGTATTATAAAATGGGGGAACCTGTGGAGGCTGTCCGCTATCTGGAATATGCCAACCAGCTGGGCGATTCCACCGCCTTTGCCTTCAAGTTTAAAGGGATTTCCCATTATCTGACCACCGATTTCACATCGGCCATCCAATCACTGCAAATGGCCGCAGGAAAAGACAGCCTGGATGCAGAGATTCATTTTTTCCTGGGGGCCAGCCTGGCCACCACCAAGGAAAAAACAGAGGCCATGAAGCACCTGAACACATCTTTGAAACTGATGCAGCCCGATCCCTCAATCCTATCACGGATCTACTCAGAGCAGGGCAATATCAAACGACTGGAAATGGAATATGAAGAGGCTTTCTCCTATTACGAAAAAGCCTGGGAAGCAGATACCACCAATGCCATGTCGCTCTATTTCATGGCCTCCATTTTGGATAACAGCCTGCGCTGGCCCAAGGAGGCCCTGGAGGTATACCAACGCTTTATTGATGCGCTGGACAAGCTTCCCGAAAAGAATGAGAGCTCCCAGGCTATTTCCGTCAGAGCCATCGTGGAGGACCGTATCGTGACCTTGAAAGAAGAATTGTTTTTTCGCGATGAATAAGTGCTGAACTTCTGCATGTGCAGCTTTATTGCTTATTCCATATTAATTCATAACATTTGTATTCCTAAACCCTCAAGGAATGGAGAATCCGATTGTACACCTTATTCAGGGAATGCTTGCCCCCGGACTGATGATCTCTGCCTGCGGGCTTCTTTTGCTGGGAATGAACAACAAATACAGCCTGGTGGTCAACCGCATCCGCCTGCTGAACGAGGAAAAGCGAAAGATCTTTCACCAGAAGCAGGTCGATGAAATCGACGGAAGCAGGCTCAGCAACATAGAACTGCAAATCAGTCACCTGATTGAGCGCATCTCCCTGGTTCGCAATGCGGTTTTCAGCTATTCCCTGGCAGTAGCTCTTTTTATCGTGAGCTCGGTTTTGATCGGGGTAACCATCGGCAACAAGACTCCAGGGTTCGACTGGTTGATTGTGGCCTTCTTTTATGCGGGCATGTTTGCTGTTTTCATGGGCATTGTTTTTGCAGCCATAGAGGTCTGGAAAGGATACCGCATTGTGAAGATCGAAATCTCGGAGATCTACAAAGCTGTGGATTAATTCCCCCGTCAAGGGAGGTGATGATTGAATGTGCGAACGGCTCATGAGGTTATTTCGCAAAAAGGCTTAATTTTGGGTAATTGAGCCCAGCATGAAAGAACTGCGCAAATATTATCGCATCAAAGGCACTCCTGAAGAAATATACGCAGCCCTTGTCAATCCCTTTGCCATTTCTCTGTGGACAGGAGCCAAGGCTGAAATGAGCGAAGAACCCGGTTCAGGGTTTTCTTTGTTTGACGGAGACATAGAGGGAATCAACATTGCCTTCGAAAAAGACAGCAAAATTATCCAGGAGTGGTTTTTCGGCGATGAGCCGGAACAGTCCATTGTAAGCATTACGCTGCGGCCAGAGAGGTATTTTACCCACATAGAACTGCACCACACCAATATCCCTGAGGAAGCCTATGAAGACATGGTTCATGGTTGGGACAATTATTATTTTGGCGGTTTGAAAGACTTTTTTGAAAAGTAAGACACATGCCCCGGAAAATTTCCACCTTTCTGCTTCTTTTATTCCTGCTGCCCATGGCTGTTTTTGGCAGGAGCCTGGATGATATCAAACGAAGCGGAGTAATCTACGTAGCTTTTACCTCCACTGATCTGAAAAGCATCAACTATGACCTGGCCCTTGAATTTGCCAATTACCTGCAGGTGGAGTTGAAAGAGGTGCCGATCGAGTGGGATGAATTGTTCATGAGAAACGGATCAATTCCAGAGGACCATCAAACCAATCCCAATCTAAGGTATACGCCCGATGCCCTGAAAAGAGCCGACATCGTCTGCTCGACCATAACCGTGATGGAATGGCGAAGAAGACTGTTTGGTATGGCCAGAACCATCCAAACAGCCGAGCTTTTGCTGACCAACAAAAACGTGGCAGCTCCTGCAGACTTCAACGATCTGTCAGGCAAACGCATCGCATTCATGGGGGGCACCACTTTTGAATTACATCTTCAGGAAATCAATGCCTCGCTCGCAGAAAAAATGGAATTGGTCAGAACAAACAGTTCTGAAGAATCTATTCAACTGCTTGATGACCAAGAAGTATATGGAATTGTGCTGGATTTTGATGAAGCCCTGAATCTCAATGCCAGAACCGATCAGAAATACAGAATAGCCTTTCCCATCAGTGAGGTCACCAAGTCCTCCTGGGCCGTGGAAAAGAACAATGCATTAATCCTGGAAGTAGAGAATTTTTTCGAGACCATCGCCAGCACAGGATTTCTGGATGATATCTTTTTCAAACGGTTCGGAATTACCTACAAATCCTATGTGGACCGTCTGAACAAACAGCTGAAGCAGGAGCGTTACCACCGGGATCTGGATGAAATACTCGAATCCCGAAAATTGGTTGTGGCATTAAGAGAGCGGGATTTCGTATACCATGAGAACGGGCAAAAACAGTTCATGCATGCCCTGGCTGAGGAATTTGCCGACTACCTGGGCGTCTCGCTGGAGTTTGTGGTCACCCCCACGTTCAGCAAATATTGGGAAACCCAGGACGGCCAGATCATCCGGGACTCTTCCTACACGCCTGAATGGTTCAATTACTTTGACCTGGCTTGTGAAACCATCGCCCCACTGGACTGGCGCTCCAACAAGGTCAACATGATCCCGGTTTACCCTTCGGCCTATACGGTGGTTGCCAGGAAAGACTTAGCCATAAACTCCATCGAGGATCTTCAAGATTTTCAGGGGGTCACCGGCACCGGAACCGTATATGAAGACATTTTAAGGTCCCATGGAATTACTAATTTCTACTACGAGAACGTCAACAATTTCATCGGGGATGTGGTGGATGGCAAGGCCGACTATACCATTATTTACAATGCTTTTTACGAGCTTTCAACCTATCCCGAACTTGAAGGCAAACTTGAACTGGGTTCCCTGAATGTCTGTTGGGCACTGCGCAAGGACCAGCCAGAACTACAGAAAGAAGTAGAAAGATTCATCAGCCGGTCCAAGGAAAAGGGTTTGATCGGTATCCTACTAAAAACACTGAAGGGCAATACGCTTCAGGCTCCGGAAGCCTTTATCAACAGCTATTATGAGAGTTTTCTCACAGGACAAATGCCCTATGTGAACTATGGGGCGGACGATGGCCTGCCCCAGGAAGATATGTTCTCCATATTCCAGGACCAAAAGGGCTATATGTGGTTTGGGACCAATTCCGGGGCTGTCCGCTATAACGGGAGGGAAATGCTTGTGTTCAACCACGAACAGGGACTGCCTGGCAATTCGGTGCGTGATATAGAGCAAGACAGCAGCGGAATGATGTATTTTGCCACGGGCAGCGGCATAGCCAAGTTCTCAGTGGACACCGTAGTGGAGATCCTTTGGGAAGGCATTTCCTTTCAACAAATTTTTGTTGATTCCCGGGACAATCGCTGGTTCATGGGCGACGATGGGATATATATGGAAAGCCCCGGCGGAGAAACCAGGTACCTCAATGCCGAACACCCGGTACTTCCCAGGGTAATTTACAAGCTTACCGAAGATATCAGAACGGGCTATCTTTTGATGGCCACCATCGATGGAGTATATATGTATGATCCAAAGAAGGACCGGGTGACGCAACTGAGCAATACGGATGCTTATTCCCTTTACATTGATGCCAACGACAGCCTTTGGATCGCCACCAGGGATGGGCTAAGCATCACGCATCTGCAGGATCTCATGGAGGATCGCCAGAGGGCCACCTTCCACAACCTGAACGAAAGACTTGATTTCCCCGTAAATATCATTTCAGATATCACCACCAATAAATTTGGTTCCATTTGGCTGGTAAGCGATTCAAAAATCATGCAGGTGATCTCCACCGACCAGAAGCCCATCATTTATGAACAGAACAAGGGGATCAAAAACAACAAGATCCTCTCCTTTCTCATCGACAAGGAAGACAACATCTGGATTGGATTTTCGGGAGGACTGCAACGGCTCACCAACCGCCGGGGCCTCAGGAATTTTTATCCCGGCATCATCAATTCATATATTTATTCGGTCTTTCAGGACAATCAGAACCGCATATGGGTAACCTCCGACAATGGGGTGTTTTATTATCAGGACAGCCAATTGGATAATTTCACCCCGCAGACAGGTTCGGATAGCAAGAAATTCACCGGAACCCTTCTGCCCAACCAGAACATCCTTCTGGCCAACAACAAAGGCCTGTATGAAGTGAGCAGCCAAACGCTGAAAATTGTGCGACAAACACCATTTTCACAGATCGCTCACACCATCGACGATGTATTTGTGACGAAAAAAGGGGAAGTATTCCTGCTTACCGGAATCAACGGCATTATCTATTATTTCCCGGATTTCTACTCGCAGCCCACGGAATTGAAAAACAAATATACGGCCAATGTATTTAAGCTGATCGAAATGGATGGCCAGGTTATCGGAGGAAACAGTGCCGGATTTGTCACCTTCAACGGCAGGGACTTTGAACTTTTGAGCGAAACAGACTGCAACATCTGGTCCCTCTATCTGGAGGACGAAAAGTTGTGGGTGGGTACCGACTGTGGAATAGGCATGGTCGAGGAAGGCCGTTTCGGCGAAATGGAATTGGTCTCCCTGGCCCAAGAGATGGTGATCAAGTCCATTCTGCCGGCGAAAAACCGGAATTACCTCTGGCTGGGAACCAACAAGGGATTCAGCTATTTCAACACCGAAACCAAATCCTTTGATTTCACCATCAATGCCAAAGATGGCTTGAGCGGGGATGAGATTACTCCGGGCGGACTGTTCCTCGACAACAACGACCTGCTCTGGGTGGGTACCTATCATGGAATATCCAATTTCAACATCAAGGCCAAGTCCACCTTCAATTATGCCCCCATATGTTATATTGAAAAGATGTTTCTCAACGGGGAGCGGATCCTGGCCGAAAATGGCAGGGCATTCTCCCACAAAGAAAACAGCTTCATCTTTGAAATCTCTGCCCTTTCATTCTCGGACGAGACCTCGGTGGAGTATGAGTACTACCTGCGTGGTAAAGGAAACCAGGTTTCCTTCTACGGCAGGGGAGCAGACTACAGAGCGGTGTACCCCAACCTGCCTCCCGGGAAATACGAATTCATCTACAAGGCCAAAGGAAAAAACAACATCTGGGGATATGCTGAAAAATTTGAGTTTTCCATCCGAAAGGCCTGGTACAATACCTGGGTTTTCAGAATCCTTGTAGTTTTTGCCTTCTTTGTGGCCACTTACCTCTTTTACGTCATCCGGATCAATACCATCAAGGCCCAGAAAAACAGACTGGAGCAGCAGGTCAGGGAAAGAACCCATGAACTGGAGGTGGCCAACACCGAAATCGAGGCACAACGCGATTTCGCCAGGTACCAGCATGACCAGATAGCCCAACAGCAAAAGTCCATCATGGACAGCATACATTATGCCCAGACCATACAGAATTCTCTGCTTCCTTCTGCCCATTTACTGAAATCAGGCCTCACCGATCACTTCATTCTGTTTAAACCCCGTGATATTGTCAGTGGTGATTATTATTGGTTCAGCGACCATGAAGAACATTACTATATTGCTGCAGCCGACTGCACCGGTCATGGGGTCCCGGGCGCTTTCATGAGCATGCTGGGCATGGCGCTGATGAATGAGATTGTCAGCAAACATCCTTCCGTGGATCCAGACCAGCTTCTCAACATGTTGCGCAAGCACATCATTGAAACCCTGCATCAAAAGGGAGATCCTGGAGCCGCCAAAGATGGCATGGATATGGTGGTATGCAAAGTGGACCGGGCAAAGCGGCAGCTGAAATTTGCCGGCGCCAACAATCCCCTCTACCTGGTCAGGAACGGAGAGCTTACCGAGTACAGAACAGACAAAATGCCGGTGAGCATCCACATTGTAATGGAACCATTTCAGGGGCACAGCATTGACCTGGAACCCGGTGACCATGTATTCATCTTTTCGGACGGATATGCCGACCAGTTTGGGGGACCCAAAGGCAAAAAATTCAAATACCAGCCCTTCAAGGACCTCCTGGTCTCGCTGGTGGGAAAAGATATGCAGGAACAAGGCCTCCTGCTTGACAGGGAATTTGAACAATGGAAGGGGGATATAGACCAGGTGGATGATGTGGTGCTGATCGGCATGAGATTCTAAGAAGCCTCCTGTAACTTTTCCATATCCGGCATCGTCCTACCACCAAACCAAACAACATAACAATGAAAAATATACTTATCCTATGTGTGGCTTGTGTGATGATGATCCCCCTGCAGGCACAACAGACCGAAAGCGCCCCGGAAGCCAATGAGCCTGAAACGTTGGTTGAAGAAGCGCCGGCTGCACAGGAGGTAGCGACGTCAGAGCAAGCTCCTGTAGCCGAGGAGGCAACGGCCGCTGAAGAAGCACCGGCTGCTGAAGAAGCAGCAGTGGTTTCCGAGGCCCCGGATTCCCCTGCCATTGCCGACACGGTCAACGTTCTAAACCGGGTGGAAGTCATTGAAACACCAGAAAATACCCGGGTTACCCTGGGGGAAAATGAAGTGTTTATAGTGGAAGATAATGGGGATACCGTCAGGGTAAAACTCGGTTCCCGGGGCATCAGCATCGTGGAAGGAGAAAACGGCACCGAGATCAAAGTGCTGGACATGGATGATTTTCCCTCCAAAACTCCCCGCAAAAAGAAAAAGAGATTTAGCCCTCACTATGCGGGATTTGAGGTGGGCCTGAGCCAGTACCTCACTCCCGATTGGAGCCTTGTGATGCCGCCAGGGCAGGAATTTATGGATTTGAACACAGGCAAGTCCTGGAACTGGAACCTGAATGTGGTGGATTTAGGCCTGGGATTGGGAACCAGCTATGTGGGATTGGGAACAGGACTGGGTTTTGAGTTCACCTACTTCAATTTTGAAGGACAGAATGGCATCATGAAGGATCCCATTACGGGAGTCATTGTTGAATATGTTCCCGACTATGCTGGAAACATCACAAAATCCCGGTTGCATACCTCTTATATTACAGTTCCCCTCTTGCTTGAATTCCAGATTCCTACATCCCGAAGAGGACGGATCTACCTTTCTGGAGGCATCCTGGGAAGTGCCAAACTCTGGTCCAACACCAAAATAAAATACAAAGTGGCAGGAGAAAAATCCAAGGAAAAAACCCGGGGTGATTTCAACCTTTCCCCCTTTCGCTATGGATTTACCGTACGCGCAGGATACAAAAATTTCGGCCTGTATGCCAATTACATGATGACCTCTTTGTTCAAACCCAACAGAGGCCCCGAGCTCTATCCCTTCTCTATGGGTTTGGCTTTCACCTGGTAAACATACCCCTCATCTACCGTCGGACCGGCCGGTTTTGGGAAATTCCCTTGCCGGCCGGTCTTTATTAAAGCTTGTGAGCTTTCCGAAAATATTAACTTTGTCTCATAACATACATATCTGACCTATGAGGCTCCTACTGATCAGCAATTCCACCAACGCAGGTGAAGCTTACCTGGATTACCCAAAATACGACATTCGCGACTTTCTTGGAGAAAAAAGGGTGAACTGCCTGTTTATACCCTATGCCGGGGTAACCATCAGTTTTGACGATTACGAAGCAAGGGTCAGGGAACGATTCAGGGAAATCGGACACGATATTACATCCATTCACCATGCTTCCGATCCGGTGGCAGCTGTGCGTGAGGCCGAAGCCATTGTGGTGGGAGGCGGGAATACTTTTCAGCTGATCAAATTGATCCAGGATTTCGGCCTGATCGATCCTGTGAGGGAGAAAGTGCTGGGAGGAACTCCCTACGTGGGCTGGAGTGCCGGGAGCAACGTTTGCTGCCCCACCATTCGGACCACCAACGATATGCCCATCCTTGAACCGGAAAGTTTTAAGGCTTTTCATTTGGTACCTTTCCAGATCAATCCCCACTATACCGACAAAAATCCTCCGGGGCATGCCGGCGAAACCAGGGAAGACAGGATCATGGAATACCTGGCCGCCAATCCCGGCGACCTGGTCCTGGGCCTTAGGGAAGGATGTATGTTGAAGATCGAAAAAGAAAAAATGAACCTTACCGGAAAATATCCGGTCAGGGTCTTTCGTTTCAATGAAACTCCCATGGAGCTTGATGCTTCGCATGATTTCAGTCAATTCCTTACCTGAAAGAAATGAAACAGAAGCTGAGGATCCTGTTAGAATACCTGTCAGCTTTTGTGTTGATCACCCTGCTGCTGCTGGCCATTGCCAGCGTGGTGGTGGTGAAGTATTATGGCGAGGATCTAAAGCTCTATGCCATGGAAGTGGTCAATGACCACCTGGATACCAAAATGAATGTTCAGGAGATCGATGTCAAGGTGTTCCAGAAATTTCCGAATACGTCCTTGAAACTTGAAGGAGTAACTGTCTGGTCAAGCCACAACTTCGATGCCTTTAATTTCAGCAGTCCGGGGCCAGATACGCTGCTATCGGCCAGGACCATCAATGTGAGCTTCAACCTCCTGGGCCTGATCCGAAAAAAATACAATATCCGACAACTTGAAATCAAAGACGGCATG
Organism: uncultured Bacteroidia bacterium; assembly: GCA_965364615.1. Taxonomy (GTDB): domain Bacteria; phylum Bacteroidota; class Bacteroidia; order Bacteroidales. The sequence goes on along the minus strand of CBDTYO010000052.1, from coordinate 5,046 downwards.
CTTCACCTGTATACGGATGTCAGGGGAGAAGTGAATTACAAAGTGAGCTCAAGGAAGGGCAGGAAAAAGAAAGTCGACCAGTTGATCGACCTCAACCATGTCAAAATTGTAAACTTCCAGTTTATTCTGGATAACCAGGCCAAGCAACTCAGATCATCGGGAGAATTGGAACATCTTGATCTCAATGGCCGTTTTTCCAAACGCAATACGCAGATACGGGGAAGCCTTAATGGTTGGCTGGAAGAAGTATCAAACAAAGGAATTCTCTATGCTTCGGACAGGAATATTGAAGCCAGTCTGAACCTGGATGTGCAGGATTCCCTTTACACCATCAAGTCGGGTCAGATCCGGCTGGACCGGATTTTGGCTGATATGGATGGCCGTTTCCTGGTACATCCCGGTCAAGGGGTGGATATGAATCTATATGCGGCCGCCAGGGACCTGGAAATACACGAGGTGCTTGACCTGTTGCCCAGTGAAATCAGCAATCCCTTGCAAGGCATCCGCGGAAACGGAATCCTCCAGTTGTACACCCGGATCACCGGGATGGTAAGCTCCACCCTGACACCAAAGATAGAGGCAGATTTCCAGACCACCAATGCCAACCTTTCCTGGGACAGGCTTCCTTTTTCCCTGAAAAACCTGAACCTGACAGGCACTTACTCCAATGGCGGCGAATTCAATCCGGTGACCACTTCTCTGATCATTGAATCCCTCACCTCCGTCATTGGGGATGATCACCTCACTGCCAGCGGGCGAATTCATAATTTTTATGATCCCGATTTCTCTTTTAAACTGAAAGGAGATATCCATCCCGAACAATGGCTCAATTGGTATGAATCGATTCCCCTCCACAAGGCCAGCGGAACCATCATCAGCGATGTGAATGTCACCGGATCCTATGATCGCCTGAAGCCCAAAGGGGAACGTTTTTTGTCCTTTGATTTTTCCGGGGGATTGGCCCTGGAAGATGTGATGGTGTTAAGCCATAAAAAGGGATTGCCTTTGCACCAGCTGAATGGTACCATTCATATTGATAACGACTTCTGGGAACCCTCCCTTTCAGGATCTTTCGGACAAAGCGATTTTGATATTTCGGGATCCGGGTTGAACCTGATATCCTTTCTGCTAAAGCAAGATGAAATGCTGGTGGCCTCCGCAAGTCTGCGAACCAACACCCTGGATCTTCAGGAGATCCTGGACAATGTAACCCCTAAGGATCCGGAGGAAAAGCGATCCATAAGATTTCCACAAAAACTCAACCTGAAACTGGACTTTGTGGTCAACGAATTCTCCAAAGACCGTTTTGAGGCCAGGAATGTTCGCGGGATCGCCACTTACGAAGCCCCTTACTTCCAGGCAGACTCGTTGACGATGCAAACCATGGAGGGAACCCTGAGGGGAAATTATGGCATGTCTCAGAAAAGCGATGGATCCATCCTTATGAATGTGGATGCCCACTTGTCCAACCTGGATATTACCCAGCTCTTTTATTCCTTCAATGATTTTGGACAGAGCCAGATTACCCATGATCACCTGAAAGGCACCATTTCGGGTCATTGCTTATTTTCTGCGGATTTTGATTCCACCTTTCGAATACAAAAGGAGTCGATTCTCAGCGAAAACAATGTCACCATACGCAATGGAGAATTGAATGCTTTCTCTCCCATCCTGGCTCTCTCGCGCTTTGTGGATGTGGATGAGCTTCAGAACATCCAATTTGAAACACTGGAAAACAACGTACTGATTAAAGAGAACCAGGTCATTATCCCAGCCATGGATATCCAGACCAACGCCCTTAACCTGGCAGCATCCGGAACCCACGGATTCAACAATCACTATGATTACCGCCTGAAGCTTAAACTCTCCGAAATATTATACAGCAAAGCCAGGGGCAGGAGGAACAGTGAGTTCAACATAGCAGCGGATGATTCCGACACACGGACCCTCTTTTTGAAGGTGATGAATGATGAGGCGGGTACCCGTGTGGAAATGGACCGGGAACAAACTGCCCAGAAAATTCGAAATGACCTGAAGGAAGAAAAGAAGGAGCTCAAGATAATCCTGAACGAGGAGTTGGGATTATTCGGTAAGGACGATGACGTGATTGTGCAGGAAAGTCAAAAGCAAGGGGAGGATGGAGCTTTCCGTTTCGAGTTCAACGAAGAGCCGGATTCCACAAAAACAGAGAAAATCAAGGAGAAGGGACGCTGGTGGAAGCGGGGGACCAAAAAAGACAGCACCCAGAATAAACCTGCGGTGAAATTCGTTATTGATGAATAAATTTCCATACTACAGGCCTTGAACATATACACCAAAAAACAGCGTTGGAAACAAATACTGCTGCTGGCCGCCATTCTCATAGGAGTAGGTTCCCTATGGTATACCAGCCGTTTGGTGGGTCACATTGAATATACGGAGAGACAGAAAATGGAATTGTGGGCAGAGGCTACCCGCATTGTCATCAATGCCTCCCTGGAAACCGAACTGGCCTTCCCTTTCTCAGTGATCGAGAGCAATACCCATATTCCTGTGATTCTCACCGATTCGGCAGGGGTAATCCTGGGCTCGAAGAACATAGATACCACCAAGGTGAAACATCCGGAAGCTTACATGCAAAAGCAACTTAGGCATGCCAAGGAAGAGAATGATTCACTGATGATCAAGCTGGGACCTGAAAATTACCAGTTATTGTTTTACCGCGACTCCATCCTGCTGAGAAAACTGACCTTGTTTCCTTATGTTCAACTGGCTGTGATCATGTTATTCATTCTGGTATCCTATATTGCCTTCAGCGTTTCCAGAAAGGCTGAGCAAAACGAGGTATGGACAGGCATGTCCAAAGAGACCGCTCACCAGCTGGGCACCCCGATCTCATCCTTAATGGGTTGGATGGAACTGATCAAACAATCGAACCTGGATCCCTCCATGATCAGCGAGATGCAAAAGGATTCGTCCAGGCTGGAAAAAATAGCTGACCGGTTTTCTAAAATCGGGTCCAGACCTGCGCTCCACGAAGCAAATCTCTCCCGGATTCTTACCGAAAGCCTGGATTATATGAAAAACAGGGGGCCAAAAAGCGTGGAATACCTCCTGGACCTGCCAAAAAAGCCCATCATGGCCCAGCTCAATGAAACACTTTTTGAATGGGTCATCGAAAACCTTTGCAAAAATGCCACCGATGCCATCAAGGAAAAAGGAAGGGTCATCCTTCATGCGGTGGAAACCGACAAGGGAGTGATTATCGATGTGGAGGACACGGGGAAAGGGATCAGCAAATCAAAATTTAAGACCATCTTCAAGCCTGGATACACCACCAAACCCAGGGGGTGGGGCCTGGGACTTTCCCTGTCTAAACGCATCATTGAATCCTACCACGATGGAAAAATCTTTGTGTTTTCTTCTGATCCCTATGAGTCCACCATCATTAGAATCATGCTGACCAAGGGTTCTGCTCAGGACCGGGGTACCAGTTTGTAAACCTTATCGGAGCGCCTGACCAATTGATCCACCGGGAAGGAGCATCGTTCTCCTTTCATGGCCGATTGGCGATCCTCATCATCCACCCGCAGCTCCCTGATGGTGGTTTCAATGACCCCGGTGGTGGGTCCGATGATCACCACCTGGTCGCCAAGCTCCAAAGAACCCGTTTCCATGGCTACTTCCACCACTCCGATCCGGTCAAAATAATTGCTTCCCTTGCCCACATACACCTTCCGGTGGGTGGCCTTGGAACCATACTTCTCACTCCACTCACCCAATCGCTGTCCCAGATAATAGCCATCCCAGAAACCACGATTAAATACCGAGGCAAGCCGCTCATTCCATTCCCCGATCTTTTCCGGACTGTAGCTGTCCTCTGCATAGGACTGGATGGCCTCATGATAACAGGCGGTAACAGTTTTTACATATTCTGCCGAACGGGCCCGGCCCTCAATCTTCAGGATGGAAACGCCAGCATCCAGTATTTTGTTGAGAAAATGAATGGTCTTCAGATCCTTGGGCGACATGATGTATTCATTGTCCACATCCAGCTCCACTTCTTTGTCCTTATCGGTCACTGTATATGCCCTTCTGCACACCTGGAAACAATCGCCACGGTTGGCTGAATGGTTGTGTTCATGAAGGCTCAGGTAACATTTTCCTGAAATGGCCATGCAAAGGGCTCCGTGGATGAACATTTCCAGCCTGAAGGGCTCCCCCGATGGTCCCCTGATCCCTTCATGCGCAATGGTTTCACTGATCTCCTTCACCTGTTCCAGGTCCAACTCCCTGGCCAGGACAGCCACATCGGCAAAGCCGGCATAGAATTTCAAAGTCTCAATGTTGCTAATATTCAGCTGGGTCGACAAATGCACCCTGGCACCCACCTGTTTGCAGTACTGGAGCACCGAGGGGTCCGAAGCAATCACAGCATCCACCCCGTATTTCACAGCCAGGTCGATGATTTTTCGCATTTGATTCAACTCATTGTTGTATACCACTGTATTCACTGTGAGGTAGGACTTCATTCCCAGTTCCGAAGCCCTGGATACGATTTGAGGCAGGTCCTCCAGGGTGAAATTGGCCGAAGAGCGGGCCCTCATATTCAACTGTTCTATACCGAAATAGATGGCATCAGCTCCTCCCTGTCCGGCTGCTGTCAATGATTCATAGCTCCCTGCAGGAGCCAGTAATTCAAAGTCTTCTCTTCTTTTCATGTCTCAACAATCGTTTTGCATTTGCGGCCGGGTCCGCATCCCCAGAGGCAAGGATCTGATATTTTTTATGATTCTTCTCCAGTGAAAACATATAGGCTTTATCGTAGTATTGCAGGGTGATCATGGCTGTGGTCCGAAAATCACCCTGGTCAATGGATTCAAGGGCCTCCCTGGTCCGATCCCCTCCCAATCGTTTGGAGATCTTCTTCACGCATTCCTTCAGGTGTTCTTTGTTATACCTGGCGTAATCGGTCACCAGGTATTCAGCCCGGAGTTGAAATATGGGGATCGTACGGATACATTGATGGTAACGATGAACCCGCATTCATGCATATTGGAGAATCGG
>CBDTYO010000051.1:0-14458 GCA_965364615.1 uncultured Bacteroidia bacterium | reverse complement strand
CCCTGCTTGCCGGATCAAATTTATTAATCCCGCCTTCTGATGTTCCAATCCACAGTATACCCTGCCGATCTTCATATATGCATCTTATCCGGTCATTGCTAAGGGTATTGAGTTTTTCTGGATCATTGGTATATTCTGAAACAGAAAAATCGAACTGGTCCGTTATATTCACCTTGTATAGTCCGTTAAACCGGGATCCGGCCCAGATGTTTAAATGACTATCCACATAAATATGAGTAATTTGTTTTCCGGTAAGCGGGCGATCAATCACATTGATCTCCACTGTATTGTCATGGTTCTTCTTAAATCTGGAGATGGTTAAAGCATCCGGACCTCCTGTGCATAATAGCGTATCCGCCAAAATGTCAACCGATAACACGAAATCCTGAATACGGCTAACACTCACAATATCAAGCTCGGGGCTAATGGTTATAAGACCTGAATTTGACGCAAGAAAAAAGGTGCCGTCTTTACTTTCCACGATATCATGAAGCTCAATATCATGGTTTGAAGAATTTTGATACGCTATATTAAAATCGAGAAGCCGGTCGTTTTCAACCAGGTATATTTTTCTGTTGCCAACGAACACCCAGATCCTGTTTTTCGAATCTTTGAATAAATTGCTCACCGGATAATTTCGCAGTTTGTCAACTGCCCATTCCGGAACGTAAAACTTTTCATAGGTGGGATCGAATATGCACAGACCTTCGTGTGTCCCAATCCAGATCGAGTTGTCGTTTGCTTCAATAATCGAGCTGATCCTGTTGTTTGTCAAGCTTGCGGAATCGCCAAATACGTGCCTGAACACCTTGAAATTCACACCATCAAACCGATTCAGCCCATCATAGGTCCCGACCCAGAGAAAGCCCCTAGAGTCCTGCATTGCAGTAGTCACGCCGATGTGGGACAGACCCGACCCCCCGGAATAATGCTCAAAGAATACCCGTTCAGCATCCTGGGCAGAACAAACCATCCCGCTTGAGATCAAAATCACGGCAAATAACATCCTACGCAGTGCACCCATCATCATTTTGTATCCATAATTCGAGCAGGATTATGAGGATAAATATACAATAACAGAGATTATTCGATACAATCAAGCCATTAAAAGCTTCTTGAACTGAGTACTGCCACCTTTGCAATCCCTGTTATCAATATCCAAATAATCGCCGTTATCACAGGATTTTTATCATATGGTTGCCGTATACAATTCTATTATACGATAAAGGACAAACTATATACAATATAGTGCATCCTGCTTTCAAAAGGCATATACCTTTAACTGGAGTAACCTCTGATCTACATTCACTTAAAACCATTACAATAGAATCCTGAGAACTGAATGATGAATTACAGAAATAATAGAAAAAGTTTGAAGCGAATAAACCTCTTATTATTTCCAGTTTTTATCCTGAGTATGATTTCCTGTAATGTCGGTCATAATCCTGATCTTAAGATCAATTCAGACTCATGGGGAGAGGCTGATGGAAAGGAGGTGAAATTATTTACACTGACCAATAACAATGGAATGGTCATAAAGCTTACAAACTATGGAGCCATACTCACTTCAGTTGTTGTTCCCGACCGGGATGGACATTTTGATGATGTAGTTTTGGGATTCGATAACCTCGAACAGTATAAGGGGTATGATCCCTGCTTTGGGGCTACCATTGGAAGGTTCGCAAACAGGATCCGTAATGCCCGCTTCAGTATTGGAGACAGCACCTATGTATTGTCGGCAAATGATAAGAGCCACTGCATCCATGGCGGCCCAAACGGATTTCATACCAGAGTTTGGGACGGTGAAGTAATTAAGAACGATACCGTTGTCGGAATAAAGTTTCATTATTTCTCCAAAGATGGTGAAGAAGGGTTCCCCGGAAATCTCCATGCATACGTGACATATACCCTGAATGACTTAAATGAAATTGCCATTCATTTCCAGGGAGAAACCGATCAGCCAACGCATGTGAATTTCACGCATCATAGTTATTTCAACCTGACCGGCATGAAAGATAAGATCATTGATCACCAGGTGAGAATAGATGCAGATCAAACCCTTGCGATCGATGAGGATATTGTTCCCACCGGAGATCTCTTACCGGTTTATAATACCATCCGGGACCTGAATAAATTTACGAGGCTTGGTGAACATATATACAAGATGAACCACAATGGCTATCACTATTGTTATGTGTTTAATAAGGAAACCGGGACAGGCGACTGGGTGATCGAGGTCAGAGAACCGTATTCAGGGAGGGAGCTTGATGTTTACACTACACAACCCGGTGTTCAGTTTTATACAGGGAATAGTATCGGGGATAATTTCACCGGTAAATACGGAAAAAAATATGGGAATTACGACGGGATTTGCCTGGAAACGCAGCATTTCCCGGATTCGCCCAATCATGAGCATTTCCCTTCGACCCTGTTGTTGCCCGGCGATAAGTATGATGAGACCGTTATCTATAGATTTAGTGTCTATCAACCAGAACCTCATGAAGTAATCGCATTCTAATGTTTTAAATGCGATGATGATGAAACCGAGATTTCGCAAAGAGAGGCACTTTCGGCAGGATTAACGCGGACATTGTTTTGCTGGGGTGACAGGGTTGCATCTGACAGGGATTATGAATACTGGAAAGAAGCTTATAGTATCAAATTAATGTTGTCAGGCGATAAGGGTGTTGAATATCTCCTTCTGTTCTTTCATAGCCGCAATGCGATCCTCCGGGGTGGTCCGGGCTTCCAGAAGGATCCACCCTTCATAATCGATCTTCTTGAACAGCTTCATCAGCTGCGGATAGGGGTATTCACCCACATTCAGTTCCCGGACATGAACCGTATCGCCGAACCATTTTTTGACCGAGTTAAAATTCGCTTCCAGTCCGGGGGGCAGCAGGTCCTGGTCGTTGCAGTTCCAGCAGATCTTTACACTCTTTTCAGTAACCTGTTCAAAGATAGCCTTCATATTAGGCAGTTTCTGGGTTTCCTGGCCATGGACCTCGACACGTATCACCTGGCCCAGGTCGCTGGCGTACCTTCCCACCTCATCCAGGGACCTGGCAATCTGGGCAAGGGTTTTTTCCGGGGTTACCTCCTGGGGAAGGGCATTGGGTTTCACTTTGATCCCGGTGGCCCCTATGTCGCTGCACAATTTGATATAATCCTTCGTCCCTTTAATACTCTGCTTCAGACGATCTTGGTCCACATGGTGGTAATCGAAATTGGAACCATAACCCACACAGGTCACAGGGCTGTCTGCGAAACGCTTCTTCACCTCGGTGCGCTGGGCTGCCGAAAGGGAGGTTTCCACGCCATGTGCATGCTGGGTCCGCAATTCGACACCCAGGAAACCGGTCTTTTCACAATTGGCGATCAGGGTGGGCAGATCCCAGTCCTTGCCCCACTGGTAGGTTACCAGCCCTATTTTCATCTTCGATCCCATTACCGCCGCCTGCAGTGAAAAAGGATCAACCAGTGCAAGACCAGCACCCGCCAGGGCACTTTTTTGAAGAAAACTTCTGCGTGAATGTTTCATATTCTTGATATTATTTATTCCTGCTATTTTCGGATTATTTACCGGCATATTCATCGGCCAGCTGGTTGATGGTGTCATCCGTGAGATCCTCCCCGGCAACCACCAGCCGGTATTTGAAAGTGACCGATTCACCTTTCTCAAGACTGAAATTCAGTTCCAGCTCTCCGTCGGAGAATACCTTCTGACCGAGGGTATTTGCAGCAAACAGGCCATAATCCCGGGCATGCCAGTGGGTGGGATAACCCACATTATCCGGATGATCTATGATCACCAGCGCTACCGGCTCACCCTTGATCTCGGAGGCCAGCTTCATCCAGCGGCAACGGGTGCCCCATACCCCTTTCCCTTCCACTCCATCTGCACTCCGGTAGTTGCCCTTCACATAGGTATTGTCCATTTGCTCCACCCGGGTAATATTTCCATGGGAGTCCACCAGGTCGGTAGGTCTGTCAGAGGGCAGCTCCAGTTCTCGGGCCACCCTGATAGCAAACATTCCCTCTTTATTGTCGGTGAAATCCACCTTATCGATCACAGCCTTCAGGGTGGTGGTCCGGTCGATGATCCTGAGATTCTCCCGAACAATAAACTCAAAATCGGTCTCCTCTTCCAGCATAACGGTATTATCGGGCGCTCTCCATTCGGCAGTAGTGGACAGGAGCGCCGATCCTTTACCACTTTTGGCTTTCTCTATGGATTTGTGCAGGATCGATCCGTACCGGTCTTTCCGTTCCGGAGATATGGCTTCAGAATTGTTCCAGAAGTCCAGTCCGTTCACATCACCATAATTCAGCCAGACGCCCACGTGGTGGGGATGGTCGCTCCGGTCCCCTTCCTTGTTGGTCAGGGGGAAACTTCTGGTAAGTACATTACCTCCGGGCGACATCACCGGCCAGAGAACAGGCTTCATAATATTTGAAGGATAGATATAGGAGGTGAACAGCTCACCATCGATAGTCACATCCACCTTCTTCTCGGCTTCAGCAATGGTCAGTTCGACCTCGGGCCCGGTACTGCATTGAGAAAACAGTACACCACTGCTGATAGCAGCCAGTACAATGATTGCTTTATACTTCATAATATTTCGTTAAATTGAATGTCTTGAGTCTAGAGTTTTGAGTTCTGGGTTTGCATCATGTCTACACAATTTCCGGAACTTCAAATCCTTTGCGGTAATTCCTCGTAAGCATCAGGTCTGCTTCCGGATCGTTTACAAACTTCTCAGCTTCGGGATTGAAATTCAGCACCCGCCCTAATCTATAAGCAATATTGCCCAGATGGGCCAGTCCTGAAGAGAGATGAGCCGTCTCCACCGGTCCGTTCAGGATAGAGGCATCGTGCTTGCGTACCGCCTCGATGAAGTTGGCTATGTGTCCGTCGGTCCCGCCGGCGCCTCTTGCATATTCTGATCCTGAATCACTTCCGTCAGATCCGGATTTACCAGGTTCCCTGTTACGGCCCAGGTACGTCTTATAGGAATCATAACCGTCAACCACCAGGATTCCCTTATCGCCGTAGAAGATATTTCCTACGGTCACACCCTCCTCGGTATTGGTGCACCAGTGCCGCACCTCGAACTGGATGATCTTTCCTTCTTCCGGGTAATTATAGACGGAGGTAAGTATTTCGGGAACCTCCTTGGCATCGTCCCACAGGAATTTGCCACCCATGGAGGTGATCTCGGTGGGCAGTCCCACATCCAGTCCCCACATGCAGAGATCGGTTTCATGGATTCCCTGGTTCCCCACGTCTCCATTCCCGTAATCCCAGTGCCAGTGCCAGTTGTAATGGACCAGGTTTTCCGTGAACGGACGCTTGGGAGCCGGGCCGGTCCAGAGGTCATAATCGAGTCCTTCCGGGACCGCTGAAAATCCCTTATCACCGATATCGCCTCTCCAGCGGAATACAAGTCCGCGGGCCATGTAAACCCTGCCTATATAGCCGTCACGCAGTAACCCAATGGCCTCGTTCACTGCCGGGGAACTTCTCAGCTGGACCCCATGCTGTACGATCTGGTCATATTTCTGAGCGGCCTCCACCATTTTCCTGCCCTCCCAGATGTTATGGGAGCCGGGCTTTTCCACGTAGACGTCCTTACCTGCCTGGCAGGCCCAGATCACGGAAAGCGCATGCCAGTGGTTCGGGGAGGCGATCCCCACTACATCGATATCCTTGTTGTCCATCACACGCCGCAGATCCTGCTCCAGGGCCACATCCTGATTGTACTTGTCTTTAAACTCTTTCTGCCGCTCTTTGAGGATATTCATATCCGGATCACAGAGGGTGGTCACCTCCACATTGTCCTGGGCCATAAAGCCGCTTACATGGCTTTTGCCCCTGCCGTTCAAACCCAGTACCGCCGCATTGATCCGGTCATTGGCACCGAAAGCCCTGGCCGGGACGATCATGGGAACTACCATGGCAGCTGAACCTGCAGCTGCTGTCTTCTTAATAAAGGATCTTCTTGATTCCATACATGTTAAAATTTTGGGTTATGTTATTCTGAAAAATTTCTATTTGATCCCTTCACCACCCTTTCTGGTCTCTATCAGGATCACCCCGTTGGCCCCCCGGGAGCCATATATGGCAGAAGTGCCGTCTTTGATGGCTCCAACGCTCTTAACATCCAGAGGAGAGAGTGAATTTAAATAATCCGAATCGACGATCACCCCGTCCACCACGATCAGCGCCGCATCGCTGCCCTGGAATGAGCCGGCTGTCCTCAGGATCACCTCTCCCTGGCTGATCTGGGCACCCGGTACCTGGTCCCGGATCAGGTCGGTCATGCTGTTGTACTTCTGGAATACGGCACTGGTGGTTTCCACGCCGGAAACAGCTATGGACAGGTCCTCTTCGGAAACGTACCCGTATCCGATGGCCTGTTGGCGTTGTTTATCGCCGGGCTTTAATTTGAGGTTCACAGCCACCACTTTAATGTGCGGGGCGATCTTCACGTTCTGAGCATAGAATCCCGTGGCCGATATTCTCAGTTTGTCTTTCGGCTCGCAGTAGATCCTGAAATTCCCCAGGGAATCGGTCTCCACCGACTGCCCCGTACTTTTTACCCTGACCGTAGCACCTATTAACGGGATCGTTTCGAGAGTCTGGACCACCCCGTGGATGACATGACTCTGTGCTAAAAGAAACCCCGGGAACAATACAGCGCAAATAGTTATACAGATCTTCTTCATGACTGATTGGTTAGAGACGCACACGGAAAGTTACGAATAACCGGTCAATTATCATGTAAAATGAACTCATCTGATGGCCGGAGCGGCCATCAGATAAGTATCTTCAAAGTGAACCGGTATTTCGTACTCTATTATTCCCTGTCGCCGATCGCTTTCTGCGGATCGATATTGGGTACACCTGCCGGCTGCACCGCATGGGTCAGTGGTTCAATATTGGTCTCTGAACCGTCATACCCTGTGGTCTGATTCAGCTTGGCACCCACATTACCCACCAGAAAGGGTTCATACACCGGCCAAAAGATATGCATGGGATCCATGGTATAAATGACATCCGGGTAGGTCGCCCACGGTGTGTTTTCCCTGAAGAAGTCGTTTACTTCCATCATCCTGTCGTAGTAGAAACTACTTTGGGAGAGGGAAACCTCATAGTCGGCTCCCAGCGAGTAGGTTTTGCCGTTATAGGCTGTTTTTCCGCTTTTGGCAAAGATCACAGAGATCCGGACCAGCTCGTCGTGGCGGTACTCTTCACCGTATAACTCACGGGTACGCTCATCCAGAATGGCCCTGATCCCGTCTGCTTGCACCTTGGCCGCATCGTACATGGTCATGGCATTGGCACGCGTGCGGATGATATTAATATCATCTGCAGCTCCGCCATAGTTATCCTGCCAGAACCGTGCTTCCGCTCTGGTCAGATAAGCTTCAGCGATCCGATAGATATAGAGCGTTCCTTTTCCGCCATCCTGCCTTTTCACCTGGTCCTCCACATTCGGAGTCCAGAATTTGTACATGGGGAATCCGTACCAGCAACGGATGGAGTCTTCACAGAGCAACGTTCCGTCCTCCGCGAAAAGCTGAAGGGGCTTATGAAATACCGCCGTATCATCCGTCAGGTCAGGATTGTCATAGATGGCCATATCCATGTCGAACCAGTTTCCACGCTTGTGCCGGTAATCCTGGGTGTCAACCACTCCGTCATAATTCCAGATATTATACTGGGCATAGTTGGTTGGACGGTAGAAACCCTGTCCGCGTCCCCATTTATGCATCTGCTTGGTCTGCGAATTTTGGGAAATGTGCAATCCGGTCCGGGCACCGGTGGGCGGAGCCTTCACTCCCTTGTTGGTACTCCAGAGGTTCGGACCCCAGCCTCGGATCCGTGCGGTTCTTCTCCGGCTTCCCTCCAGGAAGGGTGCATTGGTGGAAACCCAGATACCCTCGGGGTTTGTCACCCGCTGGCTGTGCTCGTGCAGGGCATTGATGGGATCGGCAGGCTGGGTGCAATCCCATCCGGGAATGCGTTCCCCGGTTCCGAATGCATTAAAATTCCCACCTACATCCACTGTTGAAACAGCTACGTCAGCTGATTCAAACAACCTGGCCTCACCACCATTGATCAAATCGTCCATCAGTGCTTCGGCATCAGCAAAACGCAGGTTCAGCATGTAGTATTTGGCCAGCAGGATCCTAGCCGCATCCTGGGTTCCCTGTCCGGCCGGCAACTGACTTTTAGGCTTCATATGCTCCACGGCGAATTCCAGGTCTGTGATCATCTGGTCCCAGATGCCCTGCATGTGGAAGGCTTTAAAATCCTGCCTCGATTCAGTCACCACATTCAGCGGGAAGGCCACATTTCCGTACTGCATGGTCAGCTGCAGGTAGAAGAATGCCCGCTGAAAGTAGGCGCTGCCCAGCAGGTGATTTCTCTCCGGATCATTCTCTCCGCCATCCCACTCGGGGCCGTCGATATAATCGATCACCGTATTGGCGCTCTTTAAAGCAACATAATTCTCCTCGTAAAACTCCAAGGTCCGGGAACCCGTATTATTGATACTGTTGAGCGGATTCATGTACTGCCTCAGATTCACCATGGAATTTTGCTTGTCGGTGGCGCCGAGAACGGCTACATCGCTCATACCTGTATTAAAGTTGATTTCCGCATAATCCCTGTGCCACTGGTCGAATACGCGAACCCAACCAGTCTCCAGGGCGGTCTGCAATCCCGCCGCATCCAAAAAGGTATTGTCAGGACTCAGGAAGGATAGCGGCTTTTCCTGCAGGAAGTCTTCTCCGCATGATACGGTGAGTATCAGGAAGATTGCCGGAATTATTCCTTTTATGATTTTCATAATATATCTGTTTAAGTTTTTCATATTCTTTATCATACAGGGTCCCTTAGAAAGAGACATCTATACTGATGGTATATACCCTCGGCATCTCTCTCATGCTCTCCGGGTCGCCTTCAATCCAGTTGGTAAATACGCCTGCATTATCGATGTTGAAGGCGATCCGTGCGCGGCTTACATTGATGGCCGACAGCAGGCTTGACGGAATATTGTATCCGAGTGCCACATTCTGGATACGCAGGTAGGACCGGTTGGTCCAGATATTGGTATCTGTCAGCTTGATGGAATTGATCCGTGCAGCATTATCGATCTGGTTATTCGGAGTCCAGTAGGGCAGGTTCCACCAGTTGTGGTTTTTGATATACTGCTGGCGTTCATTATAGGGTTCTATTGATCCACCCTTATACCCCAGCTTTGTCAGAAAGATGATCCCGAGATCGAAACCTTTGTAGGCCACTTCGTTCCTGAAGGTAATATACCAGGGGTTCGAGTCCAGACCCTGGAACACCTTGTCATTGATGTTCAGTACTCCGTCACCATTCTGGTCAACGATCCTGAAATCGCCGGGGAATAGGCCGAAGACTGCAGCCTCGTCTTCCTCCCCGATCTTATAGACTCCGTCCACTTCATAATCCCAGATCACATCCTTGCTCTGTCCGATAAACCATCCGTTGTCCAGATCATCGGGCTCCTCCAGTACGGGTGTTCCGTCCGGATTCAGAACCGCGTTCCCTTCCGAGTCAAAGACCGGGACCAGCTCTCCTGTCAGCGACACGATCTTGTTCATGTTAAAATGAACCAGCAGACTGCTGGTCAGACTCAGGTCGGAAGTCTGAACGATCGTACCGTTCACGGCGAGATCGAACCCGGTGTTGGTCAGATTACCCACGTTGGTGGTAATGATCTCGAAACCGGTGACGGTGGGCAATCTTTTATCCAGCAATAGATCGGTGGTTTCCGAGGTATAGACATCCAGGGCGCCTGACAGGCGGCCTCCCCAAAATGCGTAATCCAGACCGAAGTTAAGGGCCGCGTTTTTCTCCCAGGACAGATTGGGATTGGCCATCCTGGTAAGGCGCAGATAGGGAGTGGCGTAATAACCACCGTCATAGTTGAGCCATTTACTGTCTTCCAGCCTGGCATACGCCTGGTAGGACGATAATCCGCTACTATTCCCGTTGATACCCCAGCTTGCACGGACCTTCAGGAAGGATAGCCATTCCGGGGCTCCGCTCATGAACGCCTCGTTGGTAAGGGTCCATGCGGCAGACACCGAGGGGAATACGCCGAATACATTGGCAGAACCGAACCGTGAATACCCGTCACGCCGTATGGAAGCCGACAGGTGGTAGCGATTGCCATATACATAATTAATACGTCCCATCAGGGCAGACCGGGTGATCACCTGATCATCCGAATCGACGGAGGGATTCAGACCAAACGACATGGCATGATATCCGAGAGCCTCCGTGGGGGACAGATTGGAAGTATATGCCCGGGTATACCAGGACTGGATCTTCTCGGCACTGATCAGTCCGGTGACAGCGAACCGGTGATTACCAAACTCTTTATCCCAGTTCAATATATTATCAAATTGCCATTCGAGGGTCTCGTTATGTCGCCTTTCGATCTCGCCTCCATGACCCCACTGGGGATTGGCGCCGTCTTCATACCGGAATCTTTTCCTGAAGTCCAGCCGTGTAGTAATCCTGGATGTATATTGTATCCCGAATGGAAGTTTCAACTTGGCATACAAGGTGGGCAATACCCGGTATCTCTCGTATTGCCTGGTAACATAAGAAGGATCGTTAAGCGGATTGACCAGGTTTGAACCGGCCGCATCCGTTTTCAGGAACTGAATCTTATCCAGATTCAATTCACCCGGGACAATACCCTCGGTTCCGTTCAGCCAGGGCCAGTCATAGGGGGATAATTGACGATACCCCCCATTTCCTACCGATTCACGCCCCTCATCCTGATGGGCGAAATTGAAATTCAGACCCAGATTCAGAAAATCGGTGGCGGCCACATCCAGGTTCAGCCTCGACCGTATGGTGGTAAAGGATTCCCCGACCTGGACCGACTCGCTGTCGAAATAACCCAGGGACCAGTAGTAACTGACCCTGTCCGTTCTTCCCGAAACACTGAGGTCGTAATCCTGCCGCTGCCCGTTATGAAAGAGCCAATCCTGCCAGTCGTACTCATTACCGGCGTGATAGTTCTCTTTTTCGTTGGGTTCAAATCCGAAATTATCCAGCCATACATCGGTAATTACGAAGGGATCGGTCTCCCCCGGAATCCCATTGGCATCCAGCCAGTCGGCTTTATTGGCATCGGGAACATCTTCATATTTGGTATAGATCGACCACGGGTCCTGTGACAGGTCATTGATCGATTCGTTCATGTCGGTAAGCCAGTTCATCACCTCATCCCCGGCCTTGAAGGTGGAAAGCCTTCTGGCACCGGTCACGATGCCGTATTTTGCACTGAAGCGGATTACCGGTTTGCCAAGGGCTCCTTTTTTGGTGGTAATGGCAACCACCCCGTTGGAGGCACGGGAACCGTAGATGGAGGCGGCACTGGCGTCTTTCAGTACATCGATACTCTCAATATCATTCGTATTGATCTCGGCCATGTCACCGTTAAATATAACCCCGTCCACCACGATCAGGGGCCGGTTGGCATTTCTTTCATCTCCGTCGTCGGCCTTAATGGCATTGTCGCCCCGGATAAAGAATTCCGGATCGTTCTTGGCTGAAGTGCTGTAGTTCACCTGGAGGCCGGGCACGGAATAGCGCAGCATTTCTCCCACAGATTGCGGTTTGTAAATCTCCAGATCTTCGCTCTGCACATTTACTATGGCCCCGGTCAGGTCTTTCTTTCTCGCAGTACCGTAACCGATCACCACCACCTCCTCCAGCCCGATGGCATCTTTCTCCATCACCGCATCAATGATGGTCTGGTCTCCGATCTCGATCAATTGGGTGGTCATTCCCACAAAGGAGAACATCAATTGCGTGGCATCGGCCGGGACGCTCAACGAATAGACGCCGTCTACATTTGTGATGGCACCGGTAATTGATCCTGAAACTACTATAGAGACTCCAGGAAGAGGTACACCCGCTTTATCAGTCACTGTTCCTGAAATAGTCCGTTCCTGGGCATTCACCAGGCTCACGAACAAGATCAGGAAAAACGACAGCAGCGTCGATAGGAATAGCTTTTGTCTACTTTTCATAAGATTTAGGTTTAGTTAGAATAAGGATTAGGGCAATGTTTTTATTGTTGTGTTGGAATAAAATGGCCACTCGGGGAGTTGTTCTTGCCCGGCAACCTGTATAAAATCATTCCATAGGCTGGATCTTTTTCGGGTTAGACTTCAAGTTTCGGCGGTTCAGTGGCGCGAGAAAACTTGAGTTGGTCAGTTTAGGTTTAGTTTCAATGGTTAATAATATTGTGAAACGGATAAGGGATTGTGCTCATTTGTATTTTTATTGTGCTGTTTTGTATATTATGCGTCAACAGCATGATAAACCATCGTGAAGAATCTTAAAATGTGGCTGCTGTCAGGATCCCTTCAATAATGGACTTGGAGTAAATTCCGTCGCATGTTGAAATCGGCACTCTGTATTGGGATACCAAACGATAGAAGAGTTTGAGAGAGAAGGTTCTGATCCCCGCAGGCAACAAATCCAAATGAGATCCGGAATTCAATAATAAATTCTCTATGAAGTTGTAACTTACATATGGATGGCCGGAATGGAATGCGATAGCGCTTATGCAGGCATGTAAGATTTGAATTGTATCAGGTTGTTGCAAAACTAAAATGATAAGACGATGAAAAGATGGAAGTTTTTAGGGGTATTGGTCCTGGTTGTTGCGGTTTTATCGTGTCAAAAGGATGTTGATCCAGTTCCTGAAAAGGATAAGTTAGTCAGTGCAACGCTATTAAGAAGTGTCTCTGAAGACGATGTGAAGGTCATGTTCGCTCTGGCAAAACAGTTCTTCCCCGAAATACCGGATTACACTCAACAGGTTATTGGAGGTATCAATGTGTATTACGTGGAGTACAAATCCACTTACCTGGATGAGGAGCCCATTGTATTGTCGGGTTTGGTTTGTGCGCCTGATGATGCATCACGAAATTCGATGATGGTGAGCATTCAGAACGGAACTCTGGTGAAACATAGCGCCGCTCCCAGTAAAGACCTTGATAATCCTGCCTTTTTGCTGATGCAGGCGATGGCCGGTTTGGGCTACGTTATGGTGATTCAGGATTACATTGGTTTTGGAGCTTCCGAAGCATACCCGCATCCATATCATGTCAAAGCGCTCTTTCAGTCAACGGTGAAAGACATGTTGACAGCCACCCAGGAAATGGCCGAATCCGGTGAATATCCGTTTCAATTATCGGGCGATCTTTTTCTAACCGGTTATTCACTGGGCGGCTGGGCATCATTGGTCTCACACTACCACCTTGAGAATGATCCCGTGGATGGTTTAACACTGATCGGTTCAGCCTGTGGAGCCGGCGCCTACAATTTAATGGATGTGAAGGAATATTTGTTTGGGCAAACGAACTACCCCCAACCCTACTATGTTGCATTATTGTTTTCCGGATTTATGTCGGTGGGTGCCATACAGGATGATTTATCTCTCTATTTCAGTGAACCTTACGACTCAAGAATACCAGATCTGCTTGATGGTGAGCATACTCCCAGCCAGATCAATTCGCAGTTGACAACTGATATGACAGAATTGTTATCCCAGCGTTTACTGGAAGAATTTGATACTCATGCAGATTATGCTCCTCTGAAACAAGCACTCATGGATAATAGCCAACCGGCCTGGGCAAATAAGGCCCCCATATATTTGTTTCATGGTGACGCGGATGAAGATGTCCCGTTTTCTATTTCCGAGAATCTGTATGCTGAGTTCCAAAGCATGGGGATGGGACCCGACAAAGTACGATTTGTCCCCCTGGAAGGAGCGGATCATGGCGCCGGTTCGGTGTCTATGTTTTTCATGGTGATAGATATGATACTGGATGGGGACTAAGCGAAAGATTTAAGCAAGTTCCGTTGGAATGATTTAAATGATGCTTTTGAAATCTGGATTTCGGGTATTCTGATTCTTTATGATGCATGTGATTATTCCATACCTTTAATGAAGCTAATGAGTAATCCAATGGCAACACATTAAATTCCCCGGGTATGATTAAATTCTCAAAGACAAATTTCATTGGCAACGAATCGGGGTTAAAATGCAAACTGGGAGATATCTTTCAAAGGGACAAAAACCAGTTCATCTACCTGTGCAATATCTTTCAGGAGATACCCAATCTGGACAAAGGCTCCCTGAAAAGGACCAGCAATCCGGTTACCTTCACACTGACCAATGAAACCGGTGTACGGGTCGACTTAAAAGGGAAGTATGCAGTGCCGCTGGAGAAAGGTGAGGTCAGGATCAGGTTTTCCAATACCCATAGCGCCTTTGTATATCTGACCAACGCTGTAACGCACTCCCTGGCCATTGACAGCTTCAGGGAGGACTTATACAAATTCTGGCGGGAAAAAGGCTATATTCACAATGTAAGGAAGTAT
>CBDTYO010000050.1:0-14463 GCA_965364615.1 uncultured Bacteroidia bacterium | reverse complement strand
CAATGGAGCTGATATCCAAAAGGAGCAGCTGTCTTCCCTGTGCGCCCACCGGACAGTCGATCACCACACTGTTCCCGTCAGGAGAAAACCTGGGATGGGTATCGCAGCGCCATTCCCCGTGGTATTCCGGGGGAAGGAAAAAACTTCCCAGGGGGACCCTTTTTCCGGTGGCAATGTGAAACAGATAGACCTCTTGCATTCTTGCGCTGTCGGGATAGGTGTCATTCAGGATCCATTCGTTTCCAGGCAGGTAGGTATTGTGGCCATTCCGTGTCATGATCCCCTCCCCGATCTGAACCGCCTGGCCCGACCCATCGTCTTTGAACAGAAAAAATCCGGACTTTTCGAGATACCTGGTCCACATGGCCAGGTGGTCCGTGTCGCGCCAGATAAAGTGGGAAGTATAGCCCGAGCCATCCACCAGCCTGATGTCCTTTCCCTGAAGGTCGGAAGAATACATCAGGGTGGCAAAACCTCCTACACCGACCTTGGATGGAGAATTCCAGCGGTGGAGGAACACAAACCTGGAACCATCGGTATTGAATAGCAGGTGATTGAACCAGTTTTTTTGTTCCAGCAGGTCCTTCGAAGAAGGATTTTGCACATCGGGAAACGGCCTGGCCGCCATTTGGGCAATGGATATGATTAGTTCCCTGCTACCGGTTTCCAGATTGCAACGGTAGATCCCGGCACACTCCGGGGCCATTACCTCCCGGTGGGGATCGGGGATCCCCGCATAACCATAACCGGGACGCAGGTCATTGATGCGTTCAAAATCCACTGAAAGGGCGGTCACCCCATCCGGACTCAATGCATAGACAGGGAAGGGAAGCGTGCGTGATTCCCGGGTATAGATATCAATTATGTGACTGACAAACCGCCCTTCCCTGTGATCGTTCCAGATCACTTTGGAATCGGTTCCCGGAATAAACTGAAGCATGCAGCCCTGCTGCCAGCCCCAGGCCGAAGATCTGCCCAGTTCGGTCCAGCGATCTTCCTCCTGCAGATCGATCATACCCACACGGATGGTATCCTCTGCCCTGGGAGAACGCCCTTCAAAGTCGACCCGGGCAGCGAGAACATACCGTCCTGATGGATCGAACTGAAGCTTGTCGTAATACCCGAACCAATAATGACCCGGAGGATGGGTAAGGACACGGGCTGGAACATGCAACAGGGCACCCGGAATATCAGATCCGGGGATCTCAGGTTGCGTATTCATCAGGGCCAGAAAAAGAAAAGCTGTGAGGCAGTTTGGCATACCGAAATATACGAAAATACCGGGCCTGTTGTCTATTCTGACAGTTTTTCAGTAACTTATGGTGCTGATAACTGGTGATATAGGATGATAAACAGGCCTGATAACACCTCTCTTCTTAAGATTGCAATTAGTACTGGCATCTTCCTGGTGGCCGCTGTGCTTACCATTCAGCTCATATCCCAGGCAAAGCAAAACCAGCGACTGAAGACCGACCTGGCGGAGATCAATCACATTCGTTACGGTTTGTTGAACGTGGACGAATGGACCGACCAGGTGACCCTCATCCTGAGCATCAAGATCGCAGAATACCAGCTGACACCCGATAGCCGTGAGAAGTTGCTGCATAACCTGGAAAACATTATGTACACCATGATCGACAAGGTGGAGGTCATGGTGATGGAAAGATTGTCGGAGAAGTTGCCTGTGATGAAACGCTTTGCCGTGGGCATGGTTTTTAACGTGGACCAGCTGCGCGACAGTGTTCCTTCCTATGCCAGCCAGCTCCTGCTGGAACTGAATAAACCCGAGAATAAAGCCATCCTTCAGGATTTCCTGTCCGACAGGCTGCAGGACTTCAAGACCACTACCTTCAACCTGGATCAGATGGAAAGGCTCGAACAGCTGTTGAGTCACTACAACTGCTCAAACAAGCAGGAGTGCAGGGAACTGCTGGAAGCTGCCATCGAAGTGAAAAAGGGAGAAATCACATTCAGGGTGGTGGCCATCCTGATCCTGGTGACCGCACTGTTTCTGGTCAACACAGTCTCGAAACACAGGCTCACGGGCATCCAGTCCATCCTCCTGCTCCTTGCATCCCTGTGCCTCTTGCTGGGAGGGATCACCACCCCCATGATCGACCTGGAAGCCAGGATCGACCTCTTGCTGTTCCAGTTGATGGGCGAACAGGTGAAATTCACGGACAACATCATATTTTTCCAGAGCAAAAGCATCACCGATGTGGTACGCATCCTGTTCGAGGAAGGATCCCTGCCCATGGTATTTGTGGGTTGCCTCGTCTTTTTGTTCAGCATCATTTTTCCTTCTCTCAAACTGATCAGTTCATTGCTTTATGCCTACGATGTGGGCCGGTTGAGAGAACACAGGCTGATCCGTTTTTTTGTGATCAAGTCTGGCAAATGGTCCATGGCCGATGTGATGGTGGTGGCCATTTTCATGGCTTACATCGGGTTCAACGGCATTATTGGAAGTCAGCTTGATGAACTCACTGCATCGGCCAAACCTGTGGAAATATTTACCACCAACGGAACCCGGTTGCTGGGGGGCTTTTACCTCTTCCTGCTGTTTTGCTTATCCAGCCTGGCACTTTCAGAAATTCTAATTCGAAAAACATGATCAAGAAACACCTGACCCTCATGGCAGGCCTGCTTATGGTGCTGCCCTGTCTTACCATCTCATTAAATGCGCAGTCCGCACTGGAGAAACTCACCACCATCCAACAGGGGGTGAAGACCCAACGGATCAGCAGCTATGACCGCACAGGAGGCAACAACGACCGCTTTGAAAACATTGCCCCGGGCGAAACCCGGACCCTGGCTGAGATTGAAGGAGCCGGGACCATCAACCACATCTGGATCACCATCAGTCCGGAAGCCCCTGAGCTGAACCGTTCCGACATCATCCTGCGAATGTACTGGGACGGAAACGACTTTCCCTCGGTGGAATCGCCCATCGGCCCTTTCTTCGGGCAGGGCTGGGACGAAACCTATCCCTGGTCCTCCCTCCCCCTGGCAGCCTCCCCGGTAAAGGGAAATGCCCTGGTCTCCTACTTTCAGATGCCTTTTGCCAAAGGGGCCCGTATCGAGATAGAGAACCAGGCAGACGTGAACATCCGCGCCTTCTACTTTTACATCGATTACGCAGAACAGGAAACCCCTTCCACGAACCTGGCCTATTTCCATGCCTGGTACAACCAGGAAACCACAGAAGCGGCCCCTGAGGGGGAAAATGAATGGGGCCTGCTTTCCAATGAAGTGGGCAAGAATCCGCTGGGCGAACGCAACTACAAGATCCTGTCAACCTCCGGGAAGGGACACTTTGTAGGGGTCAACTACTATGTCAACTCCCCCACTCCGGTCTGGTACGGCGAAGGCGATGATATGTTTTACATTGACGGGGCTGAAAAGCCGACCCTACACGGCACCGGCACAGAAGACTACTTCAATTCCTCCTGGTGCCCCAACGAAAAGTATGCCCATCCCTACTTCGGTTACGCCCGGACCCCGGACCATATCGGCTGGCTGGGCAGGACCCATTGCTACCGCTTCCACATTGACGATCCCATCTTTTTCGATACATCGCTGCGCTTTACCATCGAACACGGACACAACAACTACCTGACCCTGGAGATGGCCAGCGTGGCTTACTGGTACCTGGACACACCCACCAGGCTGGAACCCATCCCGGGCAAGGAGGAAAGAACTCTGAAGCCTGTGATCAACCTCCTGGATATGCACCGGTGGCGGCATGAATGGAGGAAGAACATGGGCACGGAAACCAACCCCTGGGGGGACGAACGCATCAACCAGTAAAGCATGCCGCACCTGCTGCTTGATAAGGAGAAGTGCCTGAAAAATATACAAGGCATGGCCCGGCGGGCAGGGCAACACGGGCTTTCGCTGAGGCCCCACTGCAAAACACACCAGTCGGCTGAAATCTCCCACTGGTTCCGGGACTTCGGAGTAAGCTCCATCACGGTCTCCTCCTTCCTGATGGCGCAGTATTTTGCCAGGGCAGGTTGGAAGGATATCCTGGTGGCATTTCCCTTCCAGCCCGGGGAGCTGGGGCCCCTCCAGGATCTTTCAAAAGATGTCCGCATATCCATCCTGGTGGACAGTCCGGCAGCCATTCCCTTTCTGAACCGGCTCGGCCATCCGGTGGGGTACTTCATTGACGTAGATACGGGCTATGGCAGGACGGGGGTACGTGCAGAAAATCCGGAGCTCATGGAACAGATCATGGTGAAGGCCGCCGGGAATCCCCAACTTCAGTTCCAGGGTTTTTACTGCCATGCCGGACATTCCTACAAGGTCCGCACTCCGGAAGAGAGAGAGGCCATACACCTGAAAGCCCTGGGTGACCTGGAGGGTCTGAAGGAACAATTTTCTGAATTCGGTCCCAGGATCCTGTATGGAGATACCCCCAATTGCAGCACACAAAAAAGCTTCCAGGGAATCGATGAGATTACCCCGGGCAACTTTGTGTTTTACGACCTGGTCCAACACGCCCTGGGCAGCTGCTCTCTTGAGGAAATCGCTGTGGCCCTGGAGTGCAGCGTGGCAGGAAAGTACAACCACAGCCGGCAGATCCTGATCCATGGGGGCGCTGTGCACTTTTCAAAGGAAGCTTTGAAAATAGATGGCCTGGTGGTCCATGGCCAGCTGGCGCACCGACAGGAACAGGGATGGTCCCATGCAGACAGTAAGACCTGGCTGACCGGTCTATCCCAGGAACACGGGGTGCTGGAGAATTGTGGAGAACTTTTCCATCAGGTTTCCCTGGGAGACAAGCTTCTTTTCCTGCCGGTCCACTCCTGCCTTGCAGCCAACCTGGCACAGGAGTACAGGACACTGGACGGCCACAGAATCACCAACATCCATTCAAAGTGAACAAACCATGAAAAAAACAGGAGTATGCATCGCCATTCTGTGTCTCACCCTGAGTAGTCTATGGGCCCAGGACAGGTTTCCTGTGAGACAGCTGACCTTTGGCACTGCCCAGAAAGGATTTCCCACCTGGTCGCCCGATGGGAAATTCATTATATATCAGCATTCAGACCGGTACGACACCCTGGGCAGAAACGGGCTCTGGCGGATCTCGCCCGATGGAAGCGGGGCCACCCACATATTCAAGGAACTGGCCGAGCATCCCAGGTGGTCTCCCGATGGCAGCCTGGTGGTTTTTGATGCAGATACCGGGAACCAGATAAAACTTGTGCCGGCCGCAGGAGGCCCCTCCCGAACCTTCCTTCCAGATTCAATACACATTCAAAACGGGGGACTTCCCTGCTGGTCGCCCGATGGCTCAAAAATTGCCTTCCTGGAAGCCGGAGAGATATCCCTTTGTATTTACCACATGCATACAGAAAAGGTTGACCGAGTTTTCCA
The DNA here is from genome assembly GCA_965364615.1 of uncultured Bacteroidia bacterium. GTDB lineage: Bacteria > Bacteroidota > Bacteroidia > Bacteroidales. The sequence continues at coordinate 9,078 of CBDTYO010000050.1, read as the reverse complement.
GGAGGATGGGATGCTCCCCATGCCAGGAGCCTGGATGCCGGATGGCAAAAGCGTATTGATAGCCCTGATGGACAGGAAAACCCGTAAATCGACACTCTGGAAAGTCTCGGCCGATGGCCAGGAAAAGGAACAAATACACGGGCATCACGAGTCCCTGTATCGCTATGCCGTTCCTTCACCGAACGGAGAGTGGTTGGTCTATGGAATTTATGAGAATGGTACTTCAGGCCTTTACATCATGCCTGCCCGGGGAGGAAGGTCGCTGCCGTTAATCGTCACTGAAAACGCTAACAATGGCGGTCCCAGCTGGTCGCCGGATGGTACGAGCCTGGCCTTCATCAGTACACGGACAGGAAGCTTCAATATCTGGATCATGGATCTGGACCTGGAGGATTTGCGGAGAGATTTGTCTCCGTCAGACTTATGATCTGGGTTTCCCGTAAACGTGGTCCCCGATGCGGCGAACCCTTTCCATCTCTTCCGGGCTGAGCGGTCCTGCATCCAGGGTCTCCAGGTTCTCCCGCATCATCATCAGGTTGCGGGCACCGGTCATGCAAACATCCACCGCAGGATTGCTCAGCACAAACCGATAACAATCCCTGGCAGTCAGAGGCCTTTCTCCCGGGGGCATCTTGCCCTCTTTGAGCAGTTGTCCCCAACGCGTGGCCGTAAATGAGATGATCCCCGGACGATTTTCTCCACCGACGTGGGGAAACACATCCTGTTCGGCCCCACTGTTGGCGGCATTGTACCGTACCTGGAAGATGTCGATGGGGCTCTCCACCAATGTGGGGAAAAGCTTCCGCTTGTGTCCGGAAAGCCCCAGGTGCCTTACCACGCCTTTTTCCTTGAGGTTCAGGGCCAGGTCCATCACCTGCTGCCTGGGTTTGCTGGGATAGTAGCCCAGCATCAGTACCTCCACATAATCGAGTCCCAATAATTTCAATCCCTTATAGAAATGACGCTGACCGATGAGGTAGGAATGGGTATATTCCATCAGACAAACCACCAGTTTATCCCTTTCTCCCTTCCTGGTGATGTTCTGAATGGCCCGGATCATTTCCTTGGAACGCCCTTTCATGAAGCTGCCCACCACAAAATAGTTGCAGCCCCGTTCGAAAGCCTCCTCAAAGGCTTCGGCCGGGGCGCCGTAGCTGGAGGATATTCCCAGTCGGCCGGTCTTCAGTCCGGTCCTGCCAAGGGTCACGGGTTCATGGAAGCTCATTTATCGAAGATATCTGTGTAACGACAAGATAAGAATTATCTCCCAGGTTCACCAAGGATAATTTCAGATCAGCCTGTGGTGCCCATGGCATTGGCTATGGCGTTGACCGAGCGCAAAAGGCTTTGCAGCAGTTCCTCGGCCAGTTTCATATCTCCATCTTTCTGTGCCCCCCTCCATCTCCGCAATAGGTCCACCTGTTCTACGTGCAATGGAAGCAGGGCCTCTGCCCTCAGCAGGGTACTCAGGTGGTGATTGACCCGGCGGACAGAGATGGGACTGGTCAGCAGATCCAGCATCATTTTGCCGGCAAGAGCCAGCTCGTCCAGCAGCATGCCCAGGATATCCTGCTTGACCTGCTCGTCCTCCACCAGGTCTGCGTACATGCGCATGATCGACTCATCGGTGGCGGCCAGGCTGGTATCCACATTGGTCAGCACATACCGCACAAAATCGTCTCCCTTGGCCAGCTCCTTCAGGTGGGCATATTTGTCCGGCTGCTCCTGTTTCATCTTGTGCAGTACACTTCCCACCCCGTACCAGCTGGAAATATGCATCCTGGACTGTGTCCAGCTGAACACCCAGGGAATGGCCCTCAGGTCTTCCAGGCTTCGCTTCCCCCGTCGGCGTGCGGGACGCGAACCGATCTTGCTGGACTCGATCACGTCGATGGGGGTGGCCTCCTCGTAAAAGCGGATGAATGAAGGATGCATGGTCAACTGTTTGAAAGCTTTGAAGCTCTCCTCGGCCATGTAGGAAAAGAGGATCTGACGGATGGGATCACTCACCGGATTTTCCAGCTGGTTCACTACCGTCTGGTGGGCCGTCCCGGCCAGCAAAAGTTCCAGATTGTAAGCAGCATTGCCTTTGTTGGCATATTTTCGTTCGATGGTTTCGCCCTGTTCGGTGACCCGGATGAGCCCTCTGAGTGTGGAATCGGGCAGGGCCTTCAGGAACCAGTGAGTGGGACCGGCCCCACGGCTGATGGTCCCTCCCTTTCCATGGAAGAATCGGATCTTAACCCCGTGCTTTTCGCCCACGGCAGCCAGCTTCGCCTGCGCATCGTAGAGGTGCCAGGTGCTGGCCAGGATGCCGCCGTCCTTGTTGCTGTCACTGTAACCGATCATCACATCCTGCACCGGCTTGTCCCATTTTCGCTTCTGCATTACATATTCCAGGCTATTGCGGGTGACCTGGTGGGAAAGAAACTCATCCAGGATACGGGGACCCTGTTTCAGGTCTTCAATGGTCTCAAAGAGCGGAACCACCGGCATGGGACAAAGGAGTCCTTTGGCATCCATCCTGGACAATCCGGCCTCTCTTACAAACAGATATACGGTAAACAGATCCGTCACATTCCTGGTCATGCTGACAATCAGCGAACCCAGGGCGCGTTCAGAATAGTTCCGGGTGTGCCTTCTCAGGGAGTGAAAGGTGTCCACTGCCTCCCGGGCCTGCTCCGAATGAAGAAATTCAGTTCTGGTCAGGAAGGGCCGGTTGTGCTCAAGCTCCTGCTGGATGAACTCATCCAGGGTATTTGAGTTCCTTATGATATCCTTGTACTTGCCGGGGATCGCGGTTTTGATGATCTCCTTCAGTGCCTCCTCATAGTACTGGCTGTTCTGCCGGACATCCAGACGCGCCAGGTGAAAGCCGAACACATCGAGGTGCCGCACCACCTTTTGCACATCATAACGTGCCAGGGACCAGGCACCAAAGCTCATCAGTGCCGATTTAAGCAGATCCAGGTCCCGTATAAGCTCATCGGAATGCTTGTAGGTATATTGGGTATCCACCAGTTCCACCCCTCCACCCTGTCGCTCTGCCACAGGCAATTTCAGCTTGAGGAGATTGATGAAGTAGCGGAATGGTTCGTTCTGGAGTGCGCCGGGAGTGGCCTCCAGTTCCGATTCAATCACCTTTAAGCGCTTGCTGAACTCCTTGGTCAGTCTTTCTTCTTCACAATAAATGCTCACCTTGTCGGAAAGATCATCCAGCTGCGCCAGGGCCAGTTTCAAGCCATGCATCCTGAATATCTGGAGGGTATAAGTGGTCACCTCCGCAGTAACCAGCGGGTGGCCATCCCGATCTCCTCCCACCCAGTTTCCAAATGTAATGGAGGGAAAGTGGCTTGAATCCTCCACCAACTGAGGATCAAAGCCCGCTTCGGACCAGGCCTGCCTGAGCCTGTAATCGAGATAGGGCAACACTTCCGGAAACACCTTGTAGAAATAGTGAAGCACATTTTCCAGTTCCGATTCCAGGGCCGGTTTCTCGATGAAAATCTCTCCGATAAACCAGAGTTTGTGAAGTATCCGTTTGATATCGTGTTTCACTTCTTCCCGTTCAAAGCGGTTGTACATGGAATTCTCACGCTTCAATACCAGGAGGTACAGCTGGCGGTACAATGAAAGCACCACGGGACGCTTGGCTTCTGTGGGATGGGCCGTGAGCACCGGCTCGGCTTCTATGTGCTGCAACTGCTCCATGATCTCCTTTCCACCGATTCCCCTTTTTTTCAAATCAGAAAGCACCCTTCCCCACAAACCGTTCACTGCCTGGAGCCCCTCCTTGTCCCTCTTCTGCCTGCGGTTCTGCACCGCGCCGTTCACCTCAGATAGGTTCAGCAGCTGGAAGGCGATGGAATAAAGCTGCAGCAGTTTGTGTTTATGCTTTCCTGAAAAATCAGGCTCTTTTGTTGAGATCCAGGGAATCTGGGCGGCCAGTTCGGCTTCGCCGTTTTCTTTCAGCACCTCAGACAGGCACTCTAAGAGGAATTCCAGGTCCTGGTAGGGCTTCCCCAGCAGGTTTTTGATCTCGGTGAATCGGGCAGTCATGGATGAATCTGAAGGTTCATGAACATTCTAATTTACTAAAACAATCCCTTGCGACTATTGTTTATGCGGCATTATCTCCCTTGCCCTTTGGGCAGGGACGTGCTTTCCTGAGATTCGGTCTAAATAAGCCCCAAATGGAGCATCCGCGAGCCTCGGAAGCGCACTGAAAGCGATTTTCCTATAAATTCACTGCCTTATCTATAAAAATAGCCTTGAATCGCTTGACCATGAAAAAACCCACGCAACTGTTATTGATTCTATCGCTTGTGCTCCTGACCACTTACACCCAGGCGCAGGATGCCAAGCAAAAAGGGCTGGACGCCATTACCCTCCAGGCTGTGCAGGGCCAGCTGGAATTCCTCTCTTCGGACTGGACCGAAGGGCGGGCCACGGGCTCCCAGGGGGCTTATATGGCAGCAGATTATATTGCCAGCTTGTTCAAGGTGTACGGCCTGCAGCCGGGCGGGGATGAGATCATGATCCGTCCCACCCGGGCGGAAAGAATGGCAGGAATGCGGCCCAAAACGGTAAGAACCTATTTTCAGGGATTCAACCTGCTGGAATACAAGAATGGGGATCAGCATGAAATGTCGATTGGTGCTCAAAGTGCAGCAGGAACCCGGACCACTAAACTGGAATACCAGGTCGATTTTGCCGTATCAGCCAGTGACGCGGCAGTGGAACTTGAGGCACCGGTGGTCTTTGTGGGCTATGGCATCGTTGACAAAGAGCATGGATACGACGACTATAAGGGAGTGGACGTGAAGGGCAAGATTGTGATGACCCTGGCAGGATACCCCGGTATGGATGATCCGGATTCCAAAGCCTACAAGGCTTTCCGTTCCCAGTTTGGGACAGGGGGCAGAAGCTTGGGGCGGCACAAGATCACCCAGGCCACGGAGCATGGAGTAGCAGCGATCATAGAAGTAAGCCCAGGGAGTGAGACTCCTGAATCCTGGGCCTCCAACCTGCCTTTCCGCTTCAACACCGGCAATTATGAGGGAGACAAGCCAAGGGCCTCCTTTTACACCACCCGCATGAAACACCCCGGGGATGAATTCAGCGATTCTCCCGTGAACATATACCTGTCCCCCAGAGCCGCCAAAGAGATCCTGAATGGAAGCGGAGTGGATTTGGATACCTACGGGAAAAGCATCAAGAATTCCATGAAACCCTCGGCCAAAGAGCTGAACAATAAAACACTTCAACTGAAGACCTCAGTGGATTCAAAGCTGATCAGGGCTCAAAATGTGGTGGGGGTGCTTCCCGGGAAAGATACCACGGAGATCATTGTGATCGGGGCACATTACGACCACGTGGGAATTCATGATGGCTGGATCTGGAACGGGGCCGACGACAACGCTTCGGGCACTGTAGGTGTCATGAGCATCGCCAAAGCATGCATGGCCACCGGAGAAAAGCCGGAGAAAACCATCGTGTTCTGTGCATGGACCGGCGAGGAGAAAGGCCTTCTGGGCTCCAGGTACTTTGCCGACCATCCTTATAATGATGCAAAAATGTTGCTGAACCTCAATTACGACATGATTTCCCGGGATGATGCCAACGATACCCTGGGAATCAAATGCAGCATGAACTACACCAAAGCCTATCCGGTGCTGCAGGACTTGACCACCAAAAACATTGAAGCCTATGACCTGGACCTGGACGTACGTTTCAGGCCTGCTGAGAGGCCCAGGGGCGGAAGCGACCATTCCTCATTCTCCGCCAAGGATGTGCCCATCATGTACTTCATGGCTGGCTTTCCCCCCGAGTACCACCAGCCCGATGATCACATCGACCTGGTCAATTTCCCAAAGATGACCGATATCATCAAGGTGGGCTATCTGAATATCTGGGACCTGGCAAATACTGAATGGGGACCTGCGGAAGATTGATAACTACGCGTTAAAAAAAGGTTTTCGCCCTCCATGGAAGGCTGAAATCCCTATTTTTATGGAAGCATGTCCGGGTCCATACTCATATTGCTGCTGTTGACCTTCCCCCAGGTAAGACAGGATTACCCTTTGAAAAATGGAAGGCCGACCACCAAGGGGATCGAACAATACGTAGAGGACAACGAAGCATCCATGATCAGGGAGTTCGAGGAGTTCATAGGTGACACCCTGTCTGACATCTATATCTATACGGAAGATCTCACCGACAACGGGTATTTCGATCCCAAAGAACTGGGCAGGTACTATCCCAACGAGATCTTCGTCACCAACACCGAAGTCTATATGGCCTACCAGATGAGCTGGCTTACCAAGAGGGGCAGGGATTCGGTGTCGGCCAGCAATCTGTTTGTGAAAGCCACGGTATTTCATGAGCTTGCCCATCATTACATGAACCAATTGAGCATCGAGATGTCCCGCATTGAGGGCATCCCTGTGCACAGGGCCTACCAGGCGTTTTTCAGGATCTACAGGGATCAGAACGATATAGGCGCCAAATTCATAGAAGAAGGGATCTGCGAGTACGTGACCGGTAAAATGGGCGAGATCATTCCCCCGCGCAAGCCCTTTATTCCAAAAAGCATAGAAGATCTGTTGGATGAAGAAAACAGCTTCAATGTCTACTATAAGTACTCTGCTCACATCCTGACAGATTTTCTGGAAACTACCGGCCTGAAAAGAGGGATCAAGATCCTGCTGCACAATCCTCCGCCCACCAATGAAGAGATTCTGAATCCCGATCTGTTCTTTACCCGCCTGCAGGGAATCGACAAGATCTGATAAAGCTATTGGATTTCTCCCCATTTCTGTTTAAACTGCAAGTGCATTTTAAACCTTAACAATTACAATCTGAGCATTATGAGAAAACTAATTTTTGTGTTATTTGTATTGGGCCTTTCGCTCCAGAGCTTTGCCGGAATCAAAGAAAAAGATGTAATCGGCACATGGAAATATAAGGTAGAGACAGGCATGGAGACATTGACCGGCAAATTGGTGATCGAAAACAAAGATGGCAAGCTGGTGGGCAATGTGGATACCGACGACGGGGCCTATGTGACCATGAACAAAATAGAAATCAAGGATAATGACGTGCTCTATTTTGAAGTAGATACCGACTACGAGACCCTGAAAATCACTGTCACGGTAACGAAGAAAACCTTTGAAGGAACGGTGAGCAGCCAGCAGGGAGATATGCCCATCACCGGTGAGAAGGAGGAGTAGGACCTATTCCCGCCCCAGAAAATTAACACAGCCATTCTCTTGAGAGTGGCTGTGTTCACTTAATCCATTTTCCTGGCCTTGTGTTCGCCGTTTTGGTGCAAGGTTAATCCCCGCACGATACCTTCATCATCCCGGTTAAATACCAGTTTTGCATCAATGCCCCTTACCTGAAACTCATCCATTGCCACCGGGATGATTTCAATCTTATCTTGTCCGGTGGCCTGTGTGTAGATCACGGCCCCCTCTCTGAAAACTTTCAGGATGAAATCCGGATTCAACTGATAACTCCCCATATACTCCTCTATGACAGAGCCTTCCAATTCTATGGCCTCCACATGAGGCAGTTCCCTGGCGGTTTTCTTCCATTCAATATCCATGGACGTGCCCTTCGAGACGACAGCAGTCACATTTCCCTCTGCCTTTCTTACAAAATGAAAGGTACTGGTCCCCTCCTTCACAAAGAACTTATCTTGTTCAAAGGGAATGATCCTTGATTCGGAACCCCCTTCTCGCATGGCGTACAGGTCCCCATCCCTGAAAATAACATACAGGTCCCCGTCATATTCTGAAGTATACACGCCTTGGCACGAACGAAGACTTTTTTCGTCCAGGGAAATGCTGTCCCATTCATAGGGTTTATCAATGGCCTGTGCAGCCATATGTAACGCAATGTTACCGGGATCATGGCAGGTGCAGTTTGAGAAAACTGCCACAAACAATTTCTCTGCGGGAAGATACATCGAGGAAGTCAGGTAGCCGTTAATTCCCCCTCCGTGGGTGATATTGAGGCTCCCCTGCACATTCCTGATAAACCACCCGTATCCATAGCCGGTAGACTTGCCATTGTTCAGCACGTAAGGGGTGGTGGCTTTCTTCAGGCTCGCTTCGGAGATCACTTCGTGGTTCATGACGGCAGTGTACCAGCGATGCAGATCATCCACAGTGGATATCAGGGCCCCGGCTCCATGGGGTTGGGTCATGCTCAGAAAATCATCGTTCTTATATCCGTTTTCCCCCAATGCATAGCCGCCCGCCCGCATGGGTATGATCCGTGAAGTTGAACCGTAGGATGAATGATTCATGCCCAGGGGTTTGAAGAAGATCTCCTCCACATATTCTGCATAACTCTTGCCTGTAACTATCTCTATGATGTAGCCCAGCAGGAAATACCCCGAATTGTTGTATCGCCATTCTTCACCGGGAGCAAAATCCATGGGCTGGTTCTTGAAGAAGTCCACCAGTTCGGAGGGAGTAAAATCCTTCTTCCTGACTTCGGCGGTCCACTCCGCCATATCAGTATAGCTTTTGATCCCCGAGGTATGGGTGAGCAGGTGTTCCAGGCTGATGGCATACCCATGGGTGGGATAATCCCCGATGTATTTGGTGATATCATCCTGCAAATCGAGTTTTCCTTCCTCCGCCAGTTTCAATATGGCACAGGCTGTGAACTGTTTTGTGATGGAACCGATCCTGAACACATGACCGGGGGCCATCTTGACTCCCAATTCCAGGTTGGCCATACCAAAGGCTTTCCGGTACAGCACCTTGCCATTTTTCACCACCAGGGCCACGCCACCAGGACCCTCTTCCTCGAACATCTCCTGCATCAGGGCATCGAACTTTGCATTGTTTTTCTGGCAAGACAGCTGGAGGGTCACCGCCAGCAAAAGGAACAGTAAAATGGAATGTTTCCTCATGGCAACAAGGTTTAATTTGGAAGAAAGGTATGGCTTTCATGCGAGGCAGTCAAGCCAGGTATAAATTCTTATCCTGGCGCTAAAGTCCGATCACAGCCACCCAATCCAGTCCCGGATCGGCCGGGGGAGTTCCCAGTGGGTGATATCCC
>CBDTYO010000049.1:0-14609 GCA_965364615.1 uncultured Bacteroidia bacterium | reverse complement strand
ACTATGCCTACAACGTCCTGGGTCCCGAGACCAACAGCCAGGGAAGACTGGAATTGCTTTCGCCCGGCAACCTGCACTACGGGTCCAACTTTGCCAGAATGATCCTACGGGATGGATTGGAAATGAGCCAGACAGACTACCTGGCCACCAGCCAGGCCATAGCCATCCTGGAGAGCCGGGCAGGAAAATTGCCACCGGGAGCGCGCAATAAACAAAAAGAGAAAGCAGGGGCTCCCTTTTTCCTGGCCCTGGGACTGGTCAGGCCCCATGTGCCCCTGATTGCCCCGGAAAACTGCTTTGCCCCCTACCCCGAATCTGAAGTGCTCCTTCCACCGGTGAAGATTGGAGACAATGTACCGGAAGAGGCTTTAAACAGGCGAAATGGGAAGATCTGGAAAATGGACGAGTTACAGAAAAAGCAGACCATTGCCGCATACATGGCCAGTGTGCGCTTCATGGACCAGCAGGTGGGCCGGGTCCTGGATGCCCTGGAAAGGCTGGAACTGCGGGACGAAACCATTGTGATTTTTATTTCCGACCATGGATACAACCTGGGGGAACACGATTGCTGGTCCAAGGTCAGCCTGTGGGAAGGAAGCGTCCGCGTGCCCCTGATCATCTCCTATCCCGGAAACAAAGCCCCGCATGGCAGCACCTGCGAGACCATCACCGAACTGATCGACCTGTATCCCACCCTCACCGGCTTGTGTGGTTTTTCTAAGCAGCAACCCCCTATTCTGCAGGGCAAAAGCCTGGCCCCTTATATTCTTGGAAACCAGGCCGTGGATCAGGAAGCCTCGGCCTATACCATCAGCTTTGGCGGGAAAGGCGCCTCCCTGAGATCTTCCCGGTGGCGATATACCCGTTGGGGGGAGGATGCCCTGGAAGGCCATGAAGAATTGTATGACCATCTCTCAGACCCTGAAGAACTGACCAACCTGGCAGATCGACCGGGCCACCGGGCCACCCTGGCAGACATGAGGCGCCGATTTGAAATTCGCCGGGAACAAGCCAGAACCCCGGTACATGTAGCCATGGATTAAACCATATAACCATGAAAAAGAAACTGCTTCCCTGGATGCTGGGCCTGATGGTGCTGCCCTTGCTATGGAAGGGATGCGCCTCCCAAGGGGCGGCGACTCCGCCCAATGTCATTTTGATCATGGCCGACGATATGGGTTTTGAATGCCTGGGCACCTACGGAAGTCTCTCCTACCAGACGCCTCACCTGGATGAGCTGGCTGCCCGGGGCATTCGTTTTGAAAACTGCGTCGCCCAGCCCCTCTGCACCCCCTCCAGGGTGAAGATCATGACCGGCTTGTACAACTACCGGAACTATGGCTTTTTCGGTCACCTGGGCCTGGACCAGGCCACCTTCGGAAATCTCATGAAAGGAGCAGGTTACAGCACCTGCATTGCCGGGAAATGGCAACTCAATGGACTGAGTTATCAAGAACAAATCACCGACTGGAATGACCCGACCCGCCCTGTTCAGATGGGATTTGACGAATACTGCCTCTGGCAACTCACCAGGGCCAGGAAGGAAGGAGAACGCTACGCCAATCCCCTGATTGAGTGTAACGGGGAGCTGCTGGACGGATTGACCGATGCCTATGGCCCCGATGTGTTCGCCGCTTTTGTCATGGACTTCATTGAACGGCATAAGAAGGGGCCCTTCTTTGTCTACTACCCCATGGTACTGGTGCACGATCCCTTTGTACCCACCCCCGATTCTGAGAGCTGGCCGGAGCGGGAAAAGCGCTACCAGGGAGACACGGCCTGCTTCAAAGAGATGGTGGCCTATGCAGATAAAATTGTGGGCCAGATCGTTTCCACACTGGAAGAAACAGAACTGTTGGAGAATACCGTATTGATTTTCACGGGGGACAATGGCACACATCCTTCCATCTACAGCCGCACTGCATCCGGACTAATCCGCGGGGGAAAGGGGAACACCACCGATGCCGGAACCCATGTTCCCCTGATAGTCCACTATCCTGACGGGGGCCAAACAGGGATTTCTTACCAGCCTCTGATCGAATTCAGTGATTTCTACCCTACCCTGGCAGAGATCGCCGGCTTGCCTGTGGATGCCTCCAAGGAAACCGGAATGCAAACAGATGGGAAAAGTTTTTTCCCGGTACTGACGGGCACGCCCCATGTTCCCAGGCAAAGTGCATTTGTCCACTACGACCCGAAATGGGGCAGGAACGTGAACCAATACCGCAATCAGTTTGTCCGCACACTGGATTACAAGCTCTATTCCGACGGGCGTTTTTTTGACCTCAGCACCGATGTGCTTGAACAGCAACCCATTCTTCCGGACTCTTTATCCGAAACTGAAGCGGCAGTATACCAAATGCTTCAAAGGGAATTGGCCAGGCATCCTGCGTTTCTTTTCCCTGAATAATTTCATTTTATCTGAACCATCCAACCCTTATTTGGTCATTTTACTATGGAAAAGCCAATATATGCCCTCACCACCCGTGAATTGGAAGCATTGCTTGAGGATCCCCGGGTCAGGATCATCGATGTTCGTCCGCCGGATGCCTATAATGGCTGGAAAATGGGAAAGGAAATCCGAGGAGGACATATCCGGGGTGCCCGGTCCCTTCCGCACAAATGGAGCCGCTACATGGATTGGATCGAAGTGGTCAGGTCCAAACAGATATTGCCAGGGGATCATGTGATCCTATATGGTGATAAACCGGAGCATACAGAGGAAGTAGCCAGACTTTTTCAGAAGGCAGGATATCCGCGCATCTCTCTCTACCCCCATTTCATGGAGGAATGGAGCAGAAATCCGGAGCTGCCCATGGAGAAACTGGAACGATACCGCCAGCTGGTCCCGGCAGAATGGGTAAAAACCATTGTGGATGGCGGCATCCCGGCAGAACATGATGGTCGGCGGACCGTGATCTGTCATGCCCATTACCGGAACAGGGATGCTTACCTGAGCGGACACATTCCCGGGGCCATAGACATGGACACCCTGGCCCTGGAAGCACCTGAAACCTGGAACCGTCGATCGCCGGAAGCTTTGAAAGAAGCGCTGGAACAACACGGGATCACCGCGGATACCACGGTGGTGGTCTACGGAAAATTCATGTGGCCCGATAACGAGGATGAGTTTCCGGGAAGTGCAGCCGGACATATCGGGGCCATTCGTTGTGCCATGATCATGATGTATGCAGGAGTGAAGGATGTGAGGGTACTGAACGGGGGATTCCAGTCCTGGGAGGACGCAGGATATGAAATCTCCACCGCTGACCATCCCAAATCGCCGGTCACAGACTTTGGCGCTTCCATTCCCGGCCGGCCGGAACTTATTGTGGATGTGCCGGAGGCCAAAGAGATGCTGCAATCCAAAGACGCTGAACTGGTCTGCGTGCGAAGCTGGCCCGAATATATAGGAGAAGTGAGCGGTTACAACTACATTCAGGCCACCGGACGCATCCCGGGAGCAGTATTTGGCAACTGCGGATCGGATGCTTATCACATGGAGAATTACCGGAACCCGGACCACACGATCCGTGAATCCCGGGAAGTGGCCGATATCTGGAAAGAGGTGTCCGTTACCCCGGACAAACACCTGGCCTTCTATTGTGGAACCGGATGGCGCGGCAGCGAAGCCTTTTTTAATGCCTGGCTGATGGGTTGGCCCAGGGTTTCCGTATTTGATGGCGGCTGGTTCGAATGGAGCAGCGATCCAAAAAATCCGTATGAAACAGGAATTCCCACATGAAAGCAAAAATCGTCAACAAGCTCAAGGAAATTGAATCAGGAAAAGTAAAGGAGGAGATCCTCGAGGGACTCACCTCAGATCCCAGGTACATTTCTCCCAAATACTTTTACCATGCAGGGGGCTCTGAGCTCTTCGAGGAAATCACCCGTCTGGAGGAATACTACCCCACACGCACAGAGAAAGCCATACTCGTTGATATCGGTGAGCACCTGGAACTGGAATTCACAGGACTGAACATTGTGGAGCTTGGCAGCGGAGATCCTTCGAAAATCCGGCTGCTGCTCAGGCAGATTCCTTCTGAGAAGCACTCGGGTCTGCATTACTATCCGGTCGACATCAGCCACTCGGCCCTTGAGGGCTCCATGGGGGAGCTGGCAAAAGAATTCCCTCGTATCCAGGTCACCGGGATTGTGGCTGATTTCATGCATCAGTTCCACAAGCTGCCCAAGGTCCCAAACAGGCTCTTTTGCTTTCTGGGCAGTACCATAGGAAACTTCAAGCCCGGGGAACGGGAAAGCTTCATGAAAAAACTGGGCCGGGAAATGAAGCCCGGAGACCACCTGCTGCTGGGGCTCGACATGGTCAAAGATCCCCAGGTCCTTCACCGGGCTTACAACGATAGCCAAAAGGTAACGGCAGCCTTCAACAAGAACATCCTGAATGTGGTCAATGGGATCGTCGACACCACGTTTGACGCCTCCGATTTCGACCACCTGGCATTTTACAATGAAAAAGAGCAACGGATAGAAATGCATCTGAAAGCCAACAGGGACCGCCAGATCAGGATCAATGGACACCAGGAAAGCCTCCATATCAAAAAGGGGGAAACCATCCACACCGAGAACTCCTACAAATTCCAGCAGCAGGACATTGAGCACATCGGCAGCCGGGCAGGTTTAAAGGCACTGTCTGTGTTTACGGATGAACACAAGTGGTTCAGCCTGGTCCTGTATGGAAAGCAGAATTGAAACAATTTTGTACATTGAAGGCTGTTTGATCAGCGTTCCATTTTAATTCCTGATAAAGATGATACCAAGACTTCCCCTTGGCATGGCTTTGCTGCTTTGCTTTTTGTGCTTCCCTGCCACGATCCGGGCACAGCCGGTGAACTCCGATACGGTGAGGGTTTATTTCCTGGGTGGCCAGTCCAACATGGACGGCTACGGCTATAACAAGGACCTCCCCCGGGAATTACTGACGGAAAACAAAGATGTCTGGATCTATCACGGCAATCCTGTAAGTGACGACCTTCCGGACGGGGGCCTGGGAATTTGGGAACCCCTCATGCCCGGGCACGGGGCAGGATTTTCGTCCAATGGCCAGAGCAATCAGCTGTCGGACAGGTTCGGTCTGGAGCTGAGCCTGGCCAGGCGCCTGCAGGAGCTCTATGAAGGAGAGCGTGTGGCGTTCATTAAATATTCCAGGGGAGGATCTTCCATCGATTCCCTGGCTGCAGGCCCTTTTGGTTGCTGGGATCCTGATTTCAATGGAAGCACCGGAATGAATCAATACGACTTCTTTTTAAAAACAGTCAGTCAGGCCATGGATACCCGGGATATCAACGGAGATGGCAGGAAAGATATCCTGGTCCCTGCGGGGATCTTATGGATGCAGGGCGAAGCCGATGCCAGTTATACGGAGGGAATCGCCGCAGCGTATTACGGCAATCTGAAAAGGTTGATGGACCTGATCAGGGCCGCATTGCGCACCGACGACCTGCCGGTGGTCATTGGCAAAATCTCTGACTCCTGGAACGATGCAAAGGATTCCAAGGTGTGGGACCATGGAGAATTGGTGCAATATGCCCAGGAGAAGTATGCCAGGCAGGACGGACATGCTGCCATTGTCAGGAGCACCCGGTACTATAAATATTCCGATCCCTGGCACTACGACAGTGAAGGGTACGTGGACCTGGGAATTCAATTTGCTGAAGCCCTTTTCAGGCTCGATCCTTAGGAAAGGTGACTTACAGGGCTGAGATCATCCCGTCCATCCATTGCGAACGGTTCTGAAGGTAGCTTTTTAAGCTTTCGATCTGTGCCTGGTAGCTAAAACCACTGCCCTGGTCCCACTTCTGGTAATTGCGTGCTGCCGCCCCGTTGCTCTCCAGGTAGGAAGCCGTCTCCTCCACATGCTGCAGGAGCTGGGCTGTGCTGAGTGCACCCAGGCGCAACTCTCCCCAGCGTGTTTTCAGGGCGGAGCGAAACATGGGGTCTTCCATCAGCCGCTTCCACCAGAAGGGCAGCATCCATGCGTCCCGATCCACATAATTATTGTAGTTGATCACCCAGTCGTCCATGGGGATCCGGTCGCCCGAAAAGTAGCCAATATCCAGATCCCAGATGGGACCCATCTTCAACTTTTCTCCCCGGTCTTTGTACAGGTAAGTACTCAGGCGATAGCCATCCACATTGCGCGTCAATTCGTTGATGATGAAAAAATCCACGAAACTCTCCAGGTCGATGTAGTCGGTGTAGGTCCTTGGCTCAGAGGAAAAATCATCGTTCAGCAGGGCGGTTTCAAAATTGTGGATGTAAAGCTGGATGTACGCTTTTTGGGACTCGCTGATCCGGATGGCCTTGGGATACTCATAGAGGAAATAGGTCTCCAGGTACATGTTCGGATGGTAGGGCGCTCCAAAAGGATCAAAATCGATGATCTCACCGTGGATGTCGTAGTCAGACCTGAAACTGATATCTTCGGTATAGCGTGCATCGTCGTCCCAGTTGTTTTCGAAGTATTCCAGGGGTTGATTCAGGTTGAGGTCCCCTCCCGAGGTCTTGTCAATCTTCAAGACATAGCCGCCCGATATAAGCTCCGGGGTATTTTCCGCGGGATCCAGGGTGGCGATATCAATCCGGTTGCGGTCCCGCTTGAGCTTCTCCATGAAAACATATACGCCCAGGTATTCCCCGTTGATCTCAAGCTCCACAAACTGGGTACGGCTCGCGTAGGAGCCCATATCTCGAAATAGCTTATAGCCCAGATAATTATACATCATGGTCCGGTCAAAGCCCCAATGACCGGTGGTGTCCAGGATCTGACCTGACAGAATAAAATCCTCTTCTTCGGGAAATCCAAAAAAGGCCACATCCATGTCGTTGCCCTGATTATCCCAGGTTTCAATGCCAAAAGATTTTTTATCAGATATGCGAAAGGAAGTAGATCCCCTGTATTCAATCCCGATCTGTGCACGCTTGATCTCCGCCTTCTGCTGGTATATGATCATTTCTGCATGGACTTTGGGCTCATTAAGAATGCCCGTTCCATGGGTTTCAATCACCACATAGGGAATGACACTGTTGCCTGTTTCCACCGCGAAGACCGGATCGTCCGGATCACCCTGGCCGGGACCAGGGGCAGGATCTTTCTGACAGGATGTTACAAGCAGCAGGAGCATGAGAGGCAAGAGCGCCCTGGTACTCCAAAAAATGACCCGCCAGGTCAAGGCAGATCCAGTCAGTGTCAGTCCCATATTTTTGAATATGCTGAAAGCGTCAAAGATATTAATTTTATCTGTGTATCTTGAGGATTCAAATCCCATGCCATGAAACGGAGAAGCTTTATTAAAAACAGCATGCTGGGAGTCACAGCCCTGTCAGCAAGCCCTTTACTTGGAAGCATCGCTTCCAGCAAATCCCTGAAAATCTCTTTGGCCCAATGGTCCCTGCACCGGAGTTTCCAGTCAGGCATTCTGGACCCTGCCGAATTTGCTTCCATCGCCAGGGAGCGATATGGACTGGACGCAGTGGAATACGTCAATGGCTTCTACAGCGCACAGGCTGAGGATGAGAACTTCTGGAAGCAGATGAAGGAACGGTCGGACCAGGCCGGAGTACAGAACCTGATCATCATGGTGGATGACGAAGGTGAGCTGGGCAGCGCCGACAAGTCCGCCAGAATGCAGGCCGTAGAAAACCACTACAAATGGCTTCATGCGGCCAAGATCCTGGGATGTCACTCCATGCGGGTCAATGCCTTTGGCGATGCGGACAGGGAGACCTACCGCACTGCCATCATGGACGGGATGTCAAGCCTGGCCGAATATGCCGCCACGATGGATCTCAATATCCTCATTGAGAACCACGGACTGTTCAGCTCCGATGCGGCCCTGTTAGCAGGAATCATCAAGGAGGTTAACATGCCCAATTTTGGCACTTTCCCTGACTTCGGAAACTGGTGCCTCTCGGCCAAATGGGGAAGCACCCAGGGGGCCTGTGACCAGGCGTACGACCGTTACCGGGGAGTAGCGGAACTGCTGCCCTATGCCAAAGCCGTCAGTGCCAAATCCTACAATTTCAACGAGCAGGGTGAGGACACGAAAATCGACTACTACAAAATGCTGAAGATCGTCAAGGACTCAGCCTATGAGGGTTATATCGGCATTGAATACGAGGGACTGGAGAAAGGCGAGCACGAAGGTATTCTGCTCACCAAGGCCCTGATGGAGAAGGCCTGGAGCACCCTGTAATTACTGAAACACCTATAGATACTGAAGCACCTATACGTTCTGAAACACCCAAACGTACTGAAACACCCATACATACTGAAACACCTATACATACTGAAACACCTCATAAATACCTTGGTCCACCATGAAAAAGACATTTTTATATCTGGCGATTCTTTTTGTCGCGTCCTGTAAACCTGCTCCAAGCACAAACCTTGAAGCGGGAGGGGAATTTCTCAATTTTATCAAACCCGCTGAGAATCCCATCCTGGGAGCCGACTCTTCCTATGTGTTTTTCTGTCCGGTGCAAAACAGGGTGGTTCAATGGCAGAAGGCCGATGTTTTCAATCCGGCAGCGGTGGTGAAAGACGGAAAAATCCATGTGCTGTTCCGGGCGGAGGACAATCCGGATGCCAGGCTGGGAGGACGTACCTCCAGGATCGGGCTGGCCACCAGCGAGGATGGCATTCAATTCGATATCCACCCGACACCGGTGCTTTATCCCGACAGCGGGGAATTCCTGCAGTACGACTATCCGGGAGGATGCGAGGATCCCCGTGTGGTGATGACCGAAGAAGGTCTGTATGTGATGGCCTACACGGCCTGGAACCAGGATGTGGCCAGGCTCAGCATCGCCTTTTCGGAGGACCTGCTGCACTGGGAGAAGAAAGGGCCCGCTTTTGCCAGGGCCTACGAGGGCAAGTTCCTGGATCACTGGTCCAAGTCGGGATCGATCATCACCACATTGGAGGGCGACCAACAGGCAGTGGCAAAGATTGACGGAAAATACTGGATGTACTGGGGGGAGGAATTTGTGAACCTGGCCTGGTCTGACAACCTTTACGACTGGTACCCTTCCCTGGATGAGCAGGGAGAACTGGAAGCAGTGATCAGGACACGTCACGGATACTTCGACAGCCGGCTTACGGAATGTGGCCCGCCGGCCATCCTGCTGGATGAAGGAATTGTTCTTCTGTACAACGGCAAGAACCACGATGAAGCAGCATATGCCACACCGGATCTCCCCACAGGCACCTATTCGGTGGGGAAACTGGTGCTTGATCCCCAGGAACCCGGCCGGGTCCTTTATCGCTCCGATACTGCCCTGCTGAAACCCACCCTGCCCCACGAGATCACCGGACAATATGCCTCGGGCACCACCTTTGCCGAGGGGCTGGTTCGCTATCAATCCAAATGGTTCCTCTATTATGGAACGGCCGATTCCTATGTGGGACTGGCCATCGCGGAATAAAATTCTTGTTGGCAACAAACAACTCAGATTCACCATGAAAAATACCGTGCTCTTCCTGACGCTGCTTTTGGGTACAGCTTTCACCAGGCTTTCGGCCCAGTTCCCGGAAATCCCATTGCCGGAACATCCCCGTCCCGATTTTGAACGTGCCCAATGGATCAACCTCAATGGAACATGGAATTTCAACTTCGACAGCCTGGATGCGGGGGTAGCTCAGGAGTGGTTTAAAAAGCCCATATTCACCGAAATGATCACCGTTCCCTTCCCCTGGGGATCCAGACTTTCCGGCGTGCAAGATCTGGCTGACATCGGCTGGTACAGCCGCCGGCTTGATATTCCGGTCCAATGGGAGGGAAACCGTATATTTCTGGTGATCGGGGCCTGCGACTGGCTCAGCACCCTCTGGATCGACGGCAATTATGTGGGGACCCATGCAGGTGGCTACACCCCCTTTGAATTCGATCTGACGGACCATGTCAGCCCCGGAAAATCACACCAGCTGGTGTTGCGGGTGGATGACAGCCCCCACTCCTTCAAACTGGAAGGAAAGCAGGGGTATGGAGAGGCCAAGGGAATCTGGCAGACCGTTTACCTGGAAAGCAGGGGATCCATTTCCCTGAGCCAGCTACACTTCACTCCCGATATCGACAATGAGCTGGTGAGGGTTCATGCCTCTCTGGATCAGCCGGCCAGTGAAGACCTTTACATCAATCTGTCCTTCCCCAACAAGGAGATACAGGGCATGGTCACCTCCCCCAGGATCGAAAAGAAACAGCAGGAAATCGAATTTGAAGTCCAGGTTCCCGATCCGCAACTCTGGGACCTGGAGAATCCATACCTGTACCAGGTGAAGGCCACATTGCATGACAATGAATCCGTATTTGATGAGCTTTCCTCCTACTTTGGTATGCGCAAGATCAGCATCATGGATCTGCCGGGTTCCAGAATTCCCTACGTGGCATTGAATAACAAGCCCGTATACCTGCAGCTGAGCCTTGATCAGGCTTACCACCCGGATGGATTCTACACCTACCCCAGTGATGCGTTCATGAGGGACGAAATCATCCGGTCCAAGAAGATCGGTCTCAACGGCAACCGAATCCATATCAAGGTGGAAGTTCCAAGGAAGCTATACTGGGCCGATAAGCTGGGGCTGCTGATCATGGCCGACGTGCCCAATTTCTGGGGCGAACCCGGAGATACGGCGCGCAGCGAATGGGAATATGCCATGCGGGAAATGATCCGGCGGGATTACAACCACCCTTCCATTTTTTCCTGGGTATTGTTCAATGAAACCTGGGGCCTCTTTACCGGAACAGGCAAAGAAAGAGCCTATCTTCCTGAAACCCAGAACTGGGTGAGGGACATGTACCACGAGGCCAAGGATCTGGACCCTAGCCGGCTCACAGAGGATAATTCCCCCTGCAATTACGATCATGTGGTGACCGATCTCAATACCTGGCATGCCTACCTGCCGGGCTATCGATGGGAAGAATTTCTCGACAATGTGGAAGAAAATACCTTTGTGGGCTCCCAATGGAACTTCATTGGCGGGAACAAGCAAACCATGTTCAACAGCGAATGTGGAAATGTATGGGGATACACAGGAAGTACAGGGGATGTGGACTGGAGCTGGGACTACCACATCATGATGAACGAGTTCAGAAAACACCCAAAAGTGGCCGGATGGCTGTACACCGAACACCACGATGTAATCAACGAATGGAACGGATACTACAAATATGACCGGACGGAGAAATTTACAGGCTTTTCAGATTTTATCCCGGACATGGACCTGAATCAGCTCCACAGCGATGTCTATCTCTCCACCGGTTCGGATCTCTGCCGGGCCGCCCGGCCCGGAAGCACACTGAGCGTCCCGCTCTATCTTTCGGTGATGACCGACCAGGTGCCGCCCGATCACTATATTCTGGATTATGAATTATCGGGCAGGGACAATCACGGGAAATTCCAGCACATCTTTTTGAAAACCGAAATCATCGAATCCCTTCCCTGGTTCCAGGGGGAAGTGACCCCCCTGTCCGTCAAAATGCCTGACACACCGGGACTTTATCACCTGACACTGCGGCTAAGGGACGAAAATGCCTATATCTATCACCTGAACTTCACCAGTTTCCTGGTGGAAGAAAGAAAACCCACCCAGGGAAACGGGCAGGCCCAGGACAAGTCTTTTTCTTTTGCACCCCATTCCTTTGCGGATGCAAACTGGACCTCGGGCCAATGGAACATCCTGGAAGGGCTGAAAGTCAACGGGGCGGGAGCAGGATATTTTTCCTATGACCTGGACATCCCGGAATCCACCATGGCCGGGGAAGTGAAGAAGGTGACCCTGGTGTTTGAAGCCTCTGCCAAGAAGCTCCATGGAAAGGACCGTTTGGATAAAAGCACCCTCGGCGGAGACTATATGCGGGGAAGGGGAACCTTCGACCCCAGCAGGAATCCCAACTCCTATCCCATGACAGATACCTATAAGGATCCCACCCTGGTCAAGGTCAAGGTGAACGGGAAGGTGGTGGATGCCTTTTACCTGGAAGATGACCCTGCCGATCACAGGGGGGTTCTGTCCTGGCATGCCCAGCCCAGGGACAATAAGCTGAGGGAAGCGGGATCCTACGGCTATTTATGCAAATCCAACATTCCCCTGGATCTGATCCGGAATTCTCCTGGGGAAAAGCTGAATATCCGCTTTGAAGTGGATGAAGCATTGCCGGGGGGCCTGGCCATCTATGGCAAGCGCTTCGGGCGCTATGCCCTGGATCCCACCCTTTTGTTTGAATAGACGCGGGCCCATGTACCAAATACAAAACTTCATGCAACGCAGCCTTTCCATGCCCCTATGCCCGATGACCCTGGTCCTGGCCCTGATGCTGTCAGCTTGCTCAGTTCCCGCCCCCGAAAGCACAGCCGCTACAGCAGGACAAAAGGTGGATCCAGCCTATATCCCGCCCCGGTTCAGACAGGAGGATCGCAGCCTTCGCATGGCAAATGCATTGAGCGAAGCTCATCACTATTACCAGGAATGCGCGGAACGTAACCACATTCCCGGTCTGGTCTATGGCCTGGTGGTGGACGACAGCCTGGTATTCTCCGGCGGTTTTGGCACCATCAACAGGGAAAGTCAGGAGCCCGTGACAGAATATTCCCTGTTCCGTATTGCTTCCATGACCAAGAGTTTTACTGCCATGGCCATCCTGAAACTCAGGGACGAGGGCAGGCTGTCTCTTTCAGATCCGGTTGCCCGGTACATACCTGCCTTGAGGGACCTGGAATACCCCACATCGGATGCCACCCCCGTGACCCTCTTTCACCTCCTGACCATGACAGCCGGATTTCCGGAAGACAATCCGTGGGGGGACCGTTTCCTGGATATGTCCCCTGAGGATCTGCTCAGCCACATCGATGCGGGGATCCCCTTTTCTGCGGTTCCTTCCCTTCACTATGAATACAGCAACCTGGGATACGGGCTCCTGGGACTCGTTATCTCCAGTGTTTCCGGTCAGCCTTTCCAGGAGTACATCAGTAAGCACATTTTGGAACCCCTGGGGATGACCCATACCACCTGGGAATATTCAGAGGTCCCGGATAAGCTGCTGGCACTGGGCTACCGGTGGGACCAACAGCAATGGATCAATGAGCCCATGCTGCACGACGGGGCTTTTGGGGCCATGGGAGGACTGATCACTTCCATGGCTGATTTCAGCAAATATGTGTCCCTGCACCTGGGAGCCTGGCCTCCCAGGAGCGAACCGGAGACCGGACCGGTCAAACGAAGCACCCTCAGAGAGATGCACCGCATGCACCATCCTCGACTCCTTACCGATGCGGAGCCTTTTGGAGGACGGAGTCCAGCCATGATGCTCGGATACGGATTGGGCCTGAGGATTTCAGAGGATGAAGAGGGAGTGATGGAAGTGGGCCACAACGGCGGCCTTCCCGGATTTGGAAGCTCTTACATGTTCTACCCCCACCATGGCATTGGCATCATGGCCTTTGCCAATCTCACCTACGCGGGATCAAAGCTGAAAAGTGCCAACTACCAGGTCATTGAAATCCTGAGGGACCAGGGGCTTTTTGAAGCCCGGTCCCCGGTTGTGTCTCCCATCCTGGCCCGGCGCAAGGAAGAGGTGGCCCAGCTGCTTTTGCACTGGGATCCGCGGCTCGAGCAGGAGATCGTGGCTGCCAATCTCTACCAGGATATTCCCCGGGAAGTCCGGATGGCTGAAGCCAGGGACCTGCTGAAGCAGGCCGGCGATGTTTTGACAGCAGGGCCGGTGGATCCTGAAAATCAACTGAGGGGAAGTTTCCTGATGAAAGGGACCCGGGGACAGGTGAGGGTCTTTTTCACCCTCTCCCCCGAGGCAGTGCCGAAAGTGCAATGGATCAGCCTGGAGTTTATCCCTTTCGAACCATGAATTATTGCTTACCTTGCAATCAAAGCCAAAAAGAAGACATATGGCCCAATTAATTATTAACAATTACGAGGAGTTTGAATCCCATGTAGGCAAAGAACTGGGTGTTTCAGCCTACCACAGGATTACCCAGGAACAGATCAATCAGTTTGCGGATGCCACCCTGGATCATCAATGGATCCATGTGGATGAAGAAAGGGCCAGGAAAGAGAGCCCCTATGGGGCCACCATCGCCCACGGATACCTGAGCGTATCCGTCCTGCCTTATCTGTGGTACCAGATCATCCAGGTGAACAATATCACCATGCTGGTCAATTACGGGATTGAAAGCCTGAAGTTTGGCCAGCCGGTGGTGGTGAACTCCGAAGTAAGGATCCGGACGGTGCTGAAAGCCCTGACCAACCTCCGGGGCACTGCCAAGGCAGAAGTGGAAGTTACCATGGAGATCAAAGACAGCAAGAAAAATGCCTTCAAGGGGGTTATCGTTTTCCTTTACCAGTTTAAATGAACAGGTCTGGGGCGGCTGAGAAGCAGTGGTCGATGCCGGATCAATACACCAGCCCGTATCCAAAGGAAAACAAAGGACTTTCGGAATCGTAAGGCAGGTCTTCCAGTTGCTTTTCCACGGCTTCTTCAACTCGTAATAATCGACGAAAGGCTTCGTAAAAGAGAAAGAAAAAGGCATTGGCGGGTACCTTGTGACACAGTCGTGGAATGCTCCCCCGAAAGAAT
>CBDTYO010000048.1:0-14628 GCA_965364615.1 uncultured Bacteroidia bacterium | reverse complement strand
TATTTTGTGCCATAAGCATATTGTGGTCCATGGGTCTAGGTGCACAGGATATCACCATCTCGGGAAGGGTCACTGAAGGGGATTCTGAGATCCCCCTGTCCTTTGCCACAGCTGCCTTGTATGAGATTGACTCGGGCACACTGGTATCCGGGGCAGTATGTGACGAGGAGGGCCGTTTCACCCTCATGGGCATGTTTCAGGGCGGGTATACCATCAGCATTTCTTTTGTGGGTTTTGAGGAACACAGGCAGAATCTGTTGGTAGGAGAGTTGAATGAAAACTTTGACCTGGGGAACATCAGGCTGTTCCCATCGGCAGAAATCCTGGAAGAGGTTAGCGTGTCGGCCAGGAAATCGGCCATCTCTGCAGAAATGGACCGGTTTATCTTCGATGCGGAAGATATGGTGGCCCAGGCAGGGGGTACGGTGTTGGATGCCATGAAAACCATGCCTGGAGTGACCGTGGACCAGGAAGGCAGGGTGATCCTTCGCGGCAGCGACAAGGTGGTGGTACTGATCGACGGGAAGCAGTCGAGCCTCACGGGATTCGGGAATCAAAAAGGGCTGGATAACATCCCGGTGGCCAATATCGAAAAGATCGAGATCATCAACAATCCATCCGCCAAATATGATGCCAGGGGCATGGCCGGCATCATCAACATCGTATACAAGAAAGAGAAAGAGGAAGGGTTGAACGGGGATGCAGGTTTTGCCTATGGCATAGGGGCCCTGACCAGGCCGAAAGCGGACCTGCCCACCGAGCTGGGAAGCTACAGCGCCAACTCCAAGTACATTCCCAGTCTGAATATGAACTACCGCAGGAACAAGGTGAATGTCTTCCTCCAATCCGAAGCCATGTTCCTGAACCAACTGCCCAACAATGAATTCACCACCCGGAATTACGAAGATGGCAGGATCACGGCTTCCCAGGTACCGGAGAACCGGACACAACAGCATTACATCCTAAAAGGGGGAGTGGATTTCCTCTTTGATGACCGGAATACCCTGACCCTTTCGGGCATTTATGACTGGGAAAGCCATGTGGACACGGCACAGGTGCCTTACATCAACCTTTTGACCGGGGAAAGATACCGCTACATTGCCTGGAACGAGGAAGAGATCACCGGTTACATGAATTATGCGGCCAGCTTCAAGCACAGATTTGTGCAGGCAGGTCATGAGTTGGATATTTCGGCACAGTATACCAGGGGCTGGGAGGATGAAACCTATTACCTGAACGACAGTTCGTCTGTCAGGCAGGGAAGGGATGTGACCAACATCCTGGCCACGGAACACACCACCAACCTTCAGATCGACTATGTCAGGCCCTTGCAGAGCGGAAGGCTGGAGGCGGGTAGCAAGATCCAGGTAAGAAGGTTGCCTGTGGATTTTGCGGTATGGCCCGGCGAAAATTCTGTGATCTATCCGGGTTTGGGAAGCTGGTCCGATTGGGGAGAAAACTTGTATGCGGCCTATGCCAATTATGTCTTTGAGCGCACCCGCGTGGATGTGGAGGCCGGATTGCGGGCCGAACAGACCCGGGTCTTCTATGACATCGATCCGGCCAATATTTACTACGATCAGAACGATGCTTACGAATATTTTGATTTCTTCCCCAATGTCCGCCTGAGCTACAAAATAAATCAGCGGCATCGCCTTTCTCTTTTCTACAACCGAAGGATTGACCGGCCCGGTGAACCTGAGCTCAGGATCTTTGCCAAGTCGGACGACCAGGAATTATTGAAAATAGGGAATCCCTACCTGAGGCCTCAGTTCACACAAGCCTTCGAGCTGGCCTACCGGCTGAAGTGGGAATCGGGCATGTTCTATCTGGCCGGCTATTACAAACTGATCGACGATCCCTATATGCGGGTATATACGGCAGATACCACCAATGTCCTTTACGATGTGATTGTTAAAACCTATGCCAATACAGGATCTGCCAGAAATGCGGGCCTGGAGGCGGTGTTCAGTCAGCAGATCCTGGATATCTGGAAAGTATCAGGGAACTTCAATTATTACAAAAACACCATTGAGGCCTATGAGGGATCCCTGCTCTTTCCTTATCCGCATACCTTTGCCATCGGTCAATCAGCGGAAAATACCTGGGATGCCAAGTTGAGCAATACCTTCACGATCAACGACCATCTGGAGATGCAGCTCACCGCCGTGTATTTTGCCCCCAAAAACATTCCCCAGGGAAGGCAGCTTTCGCGTTCTTCCATAGATTTTGGGATCAGTCAGAAGATTTTCCAGGGAAGGGGAGAGATCAACTTTTCTGCCAGCGATATTTTGAACCGCTTTGGCATTCGCCAGGAAATTGAAGGTGATGGCTTTACAGCTGCTTATGAAAATTACTATGAAACCCAGGTATTCAGATTGGGATTGAAGTATAAATTCTAACTTTGACCGATGCCCCTGTCTCTCCATCGAATCCTGTTTCTCTTCATACTGGGGTTTGTACATTCAGGACCCCTCCACGCCCAAGTTTCAGGATCTGAGGATCCGGGGAGGGATACTCTTTCGAACTACATCCAAATGAAATATGGCCTGGACCAGGAACTGTTCAACGGGTACCAGTATTACACCCGCTACAACAAGTACAAAGGGGATCCCTTTTATCCGGAAAATGACTTTTTTGAGGGTTCCGTATCCATCCGGGGGACAGAGTACGATGATTTATCTTTGAAATTCAATTGCTTTTCTCAATTCCTGGTGTTGGAATACACTGATTTCCAGGGACGGTATAATCAATTGATCTTGAATACTGCCCACATTGATTCCTTCAGGCTGGAAGACGATTGCTTTCAAAAACAATCCTTTTTTGGCAACGAGCCGTTGTTTTACCAGTTCATAGGAACTCCTGAGGCCGGCGTTTACATTCACTGGAAGAAAATGATCAATGCCACCAGCGATGACCTTCAGTATTCGCATGAGTATTCCAGGCCCCTGGGAACGTATTTTGTCAGTTACAGGGGGCAAATTCACCCCTTTGCCCACAGGAATTCATTCCTGTCCGTTTTTCCCGAATCCGTGGCGGCAGAGATCAGGAAATACATGAGAAAGCAGCGCTATTCCTTCAGGGATGCAGGCCCGGGTGATTGGCAAAACTTGCTGAATCAGATACATCTATTGGAAGAACCCTTTCCTGAGCATTGAAAAAGCGCCTGCATACCGCCTTCCTCCTGCTTCTGTGTCTGGTTATTCAGGCCTACGCCCAGGATCAGGACCTGCTTATTTCGGGGAATTTCCAGGACATGCCCTTTGCTGAATTTGTTTCGTCCGTGGAAGCACAAACCGGAGGGACCTTCTATTACTTTGCCAACTGGGTGAACGGGGTGAGAATTACGGCAGAAGGCAGCGACCTGTCCCTCAATCAGGTGCTGCAGCGCTCCCTGCTTCCTGCCGGGATCCATCACTACATAGATGGCTATGGGAATATCTATCTGACCAAAGAAAATCCACTGATCCCTTCCCTCTCTTATGAGGATGGAACGGAAATCAGGGAGGGTATGAATGCCGGAGAAGGAGAAAGTGAAACCCTTTCCGGAGCGGAGCTAAGGTACATCGAAGGCCACAGGTCCGGCATGCTGGAAACCCTGGTGGTCGGGGATTTGCAGTCAGGCACAGGCCAGACGGAGTATATTATTTACGGCAAGATGGTAGACAGCGAGACCGGAGAGCCCCTGATCGGAGCCACCGTGTATTTGGAGGATGTGAAAAGGGGGGCGGCGACGGATGTGGACGGACGGTTCAGCATCCGCTTGGGTCCGGGAAGACACAGGGTAGCCTTTAATTGCATGGGAATGGAGCCCAGGGAGAATATACTCCAGGTATATTCGGGCGGGACCCTTGTAATCTCCTTGGAAAAGGGCCTGATACCCATCACAGAAGTGGTGGTCAGGGCCAACAAGTATGACAATGTGAGGGGAAGTCAGATGGGGTTTGAGCGACTGAATTATAAAATCATCAGGGAGGTGCCGGTGATCCTTGGCGAGAAGGATTTGTTAAAGGTGGCCCAGATGCTGCCTGGGGTGCAGACGGTTGGAGAGGGCACTTCCGGATTCAATGTGAGGGGAGGAAGTGCGGATCAGAACATGATCACGGTGAACAAGGTTCCTGTATATAACAGTTCCCATCTATTCGGCTTCTTCACTTCCTTCAGTCCGGATATCGTGAAGGATTTTACCCTGTTCAAAAGCAACCTGCCTGCCAGTTACGGAAGCAGATTATCTTCCATGTTCGATATTTCGACCCGTCAGGGGAACATGAATCATTTTTCTGCGCGGGGCGGGATCAGTCCCATCACTGGACATGTAGCCGTAGAAGGCCCCATCATTAAAAACAAAAGTGCCTTTGTATTCAGTGCAAGATCCACCTATTCCGACTGGATCCTGAATCGCCTGGAAGACCCTGAGCTGAGAAGCAGCAATGCCTCGTTTTACGACCTGGCGGCTACCCTTACCTTTGAACCGGATGAAAAGAACCTGTTGAAGGCTTTCGTCTATTACAGCAGCGACGCCTTTACCCTGGGGACCGCCCACCAGTATGCCTATGCAAATGCCGGAGGATCCGTCAACCTGAAGCACAGGTTTGGCAGCAGGCTGACCAGCGACCTGGCCCTGGTATTCGGACAGTATGGGTTCAGTACGGTGAATACGGAACTTGAATCTGCTGCCTATTCGCACGATTACAGGATTAACCACTACGAACTCAAGGCAGACAATACCTGGCTTTCCCTGGGGAGGCATAAAATGACCTTCGGACTCAACGGGATATGGTATGACCTGGACAGGGGCCTGGTGGAACCTTTCGGTGAAAACAGCCTGAGGTTTCCTGTTGATCTTGGGAGTGAAAGGGGCCTGGAGCTGGCTGGATATGTAGCTGATGAAATATCTCTGAGCCAGCGTCTGACCGTTTATCTTGGATTCAGGTACAGTCATTTTGTCCATATGGGACCTGCAGAGGTGCTGGTCTATGGAGATGGATCGGGCCGGCGGCCGGGCAACGCGATCGATACCCTGACATTCTCTCCGGGACAGGCGGTGAAGCATTACGGAGGACCCGAGCCCAGGATTTCGCTGACCTATCTGATGGGAAGCAGCAATTCGCTGAAAATCTCTTACAACAGGGTGCAGCAGTATATCTTCATGCTGAGCAATACCATTGCCATTTCCCCTACAGATCAATGGAAGCTGAGCGATTATCACCTCAGCCCCCCCTTTGTGGACCAGTTCTCACTGGGATATTACCAGGACTTACCCGGCGCCGGATTGAACACCTCCGCCGAGATATATTATAAGCATTTAAGGGATGTGGTGGTTTATAGGGACGGGGCGGATTTTGTCAACAATCCGCATACAGAAACCCAGGTGTTGCAAGGGGAGCAGGAGGCCTATGGCCTGGAATTCATGGTCAGGAAGAACTCAGGCAAACTGAATGGCTGGCTGGCCTACAGCTATTCCCGTTCCACGATGTTATTCAATGGCACCCTGCCCGGGGAGAACATCAATGACGGTCTCAGCTACCCATCCAATTATGACCGGCCGCATGGTCTGAACCTGGTGACCAACTACAAGGTAAGCAGGCGCCTGAGTTTTTCCGGAACCCTGGAGTATATGTCCGGACGTCCGGTGACCTATCCCATCTCCATATATTTCCAGAATGGTTCGGAGTACATGGATTATTCGGACAGGAACCAATACCGGATCCCCGATTATTTCAGAATGGACCTGAGCATCAACCTGGAAGGAAACCTGAAGAAGCGCAAACTGGCCCATAGTTTCTGGATGCTGAGTATCTACAACCTCACGGGCAGGAAAAATGCCTATTCGGTGTTTTTCCGGAATGAAGATGGTAATATCAACGGGTATAAACTGTCCATATTCGGGCGACCGGTCATTACCCTGTCATGGAACTTTAAGTTCGGGAATTATGCCTCTGAGTAAAGGAACCATATATGCTTTGCTTCTGGTTCTGGCCACGGGTTGCATTGAGCCCTACGAACCGGAAATCCAGGAAAGCAATGAGGTGATGGTCATCGACGGAAGGATCACTGATCAACCCGGCATCCAGACCATCAGTGTCTCCCTGTCATCGCCCTACAAGCAACCGCGGTTCCGGCCAGTCTCCGGTTGTGTGGTCCGGGTGGAGGATGATCAAGGCCATGGCATTACCTTCCTGGAAAATGCGGAGGGGATTTACCAGTCCGAACTGGAACCTGATTTCCTGGTTGTGGGTAAAGCATACAAATTGCAGGTAATTACCCCCGATGACCAGGTGTATGAGTCTGACTATGACGAATTACTGGCCTGCGCTCCCATCGATAATCTGAGTTACAGGGTGGAAGTGCAGGGAACCTCTGATCCCAATGTCACTTATTATGGCATCAGGTTTTATCTGGATTCGAAGGGCAGCAGGGAAGATGCCAGGAATTACCTGTGGACCCTTGAAGAAACGTGGGAGTACGTATCCTATTATAATATACAATATATCTGGGATGGTTCTGAATTTCTGGATTTTACACCCCAACTTCATGGCAGGAAGATATGTTACCTTACGGAACTTCTTGAAAACTACCAGGTCGGTTCCTCCAGTTTGTCGGAGAGCAATGAGATCCGCCAGCAACCCCTGCATTTTGTCTCCAATCAAACTCCCCGGCTTCAGGAACAGTATAGTCTGCTGGTAGCCCAGCATTCCCTTTCACCGGAGGCATATCTGTACTGGGACAAAATGAGGGCCCAATCGGGGGATGCAGGTGGGCTGTTTGAAACCCAGCCTTCCAGGACCAGGGGCAATATCAGCCATGTCAACCAACCGGAAGAAAAGGTGCTGGGTTATTTCTTTGTTTCCCAGGTACAGCAAAAACGGATCACGGTATCGGAGGACTTTGATTTCCCGATCGTAGGCTTTGATTGCCCGCTGGATACGGCTGGCAGTGTGGAGGATTTTGGTCAGAATTACCCCTATATCATGTATTCGCTTTCTGTGATGGGCAGAGGTCCGCCCTATGCCTACTCCTACAGGGAATGTCACGATTGCACCTATCGGGGGGGAGTAACCACGAAACCTGAATACTGGGAGGAATAAAATGAACGCGAACTGCAGACATATCATGCTTTTCATGCTCCTCATTGCAGGCGGTCATTTGAGCAGTATCCAAGGGCAGTCACGGTATGAAGCCGCTCTTGCGGAAACTGCCAGAAGATACCCGGAAAACCTGGTGGTATTCACCGACAGGAACTTATATGCCGTCAATGAAATCCTCCGGTTTTCCGCCTTTCTCCAGTCAGACGAGAAACCTTATCTTGGAACGGGCAGCTCTGTGTTATACCTTGAACTGGTCAATTCTTCAGGCAGTGCTGTGGCCCAGGGCAAGTACCCGTTGGTTGAGAACCGTTCGACTGGGCATTTGGCCTTGCCTTCGAACCTAGCCACAGGGATTTACTATGTGAGGTCGTACACCCGCTGGATGAGAAATTTCGGATCCCGGGACTTTACGTATATCCCCATACGTGTGGTGAATCCTTACTCAAGCGAGGTGGCCGGGGCCCAGCCCGCCAGGGTGGAGAATAGCCTGTCCGCTTTGCCTAAGGGCGAAAGGCACGTATCAGTTTCCCCGTCCAGATCTGTCTATAAAAGGGATGGGTGGGTGGAAGTGGAATTCTCCCTGGGAAAAGGCAGTATCGGCAACGTTGCACATGGCTGCATCAGCGTGGTTCCTGCAGGCGCTCTTGATACAACCGGATTCCGCTTCAGGGTGGATGAAAATACGGAAAATGGTGTTCCATTCCAGTTCAACTTTCTGCCCGAGATTCACGGGACAAGTATATCTGGTATTGTGAAAGAGCCCGTCCATCAGGAACCCGTGGCTGATGCCCGCATTCATTTCTCCATCCTTGGGGAGGAGCCGGCGTATTTCGTGACCCGGTCCGACCCGGAAGGAAGGTTTGTGATCAGGACACCCTTGCGAAGCGGATCCCAGGAAATGTTTGTCGTTCCTGAATTTCAGCCTGGCACACCCGTAGAGGTTCGCATTGACAATGATTTTGCGTCAGAACCATTGCCTTTTCATCCGGCTGTTTTTCAACTCTCCAAGGAGGAACAAGAACTGGCATCCAGAATGTCCCTGCACATGCAGTTGAGAAGGTCTTTTCTGGCCGATTCAGGGTCCGGCCAGGGGATGCTGTCCGCATCAATTGCTCCCTTGCCCTTCTATGGAGAACCGGAGATTTCAGTCAGGATGGATGATTTTGTCAATTTGCCCAACCTGGAGGAGGTGATTGAAAATCTTGTTCCAAGGACCTTTGTGGTAAGGCGCGGGGGCGGAGCGCAACTGATCATAGACAGTGAAAATCCCATGATTTCCATGTTTCCTCCATTGATATTGATGGACCACATTCCCGTGTTTGATATGGAGGACATCCTGGCCATTCCCCCATCGAAACTTGCCCGCATCGACGTGATTCCCCAGGTATATGTGCTGGGAGAGGTAAAATACGGGGGCATCATCAGTTTTGAAAGCCGGGTGGGTGATCTGGCCAGCATTAAATTGCCGGAAGGTTCTTACTTTTTCGACTACCTTGCGTATCATCCCCCGCTGATGCCCATGGTTGCCAGTTCCGAGGGTCCGGCCAGGATCCCGGATGCCCGGAATACCCTGCTTTGGAAAGATGAGCTGGAGCTGCACCAGGATGTGCCCCTAAAGGTCAGTTTTCAGGCCGCATCCATTCCCGGCCGTTACCTTATTCTGTTTCGCGGTGTGTCCTGCCAAGGAGAGATCGTGTATGGAATGGATACATTTGGGGTGGAGTAAATGGGGAAAATAGCACCTGAACCCTTGGTTCTTCCTTTACAGCAAATCTTTCAAAAAAGGGCTGAGCCCTGTTCTTGCCTTCCTTCTTTGACCAAAAAATTTTAATATTGCCTACATGAAAAAAACAAAGCTATTTTCCATCCTGGGGCTCCTGCTGTTGATTGCAGCCTGCAAGGGCCCAGATCCATCTGTATCTGAATACGAATACCCTTTCCAGGATCCTTCCCTGGGCATAGACCAGCGGGTTGAGGACCTTGTGGACCGCCTGACCGTTGATGAAAAAGCCAGTCAGCTTTTCAACAAGGCCCCTGCCATTGCACGTCTGGGGATTCCGGAATACAACTGGTGGAATGAGTGCCTGCATGGGGTGGCAAGGGCAGGTACGGCCACGGTATTTCCCCAGGCCATCGGTCTGGCTGCCACCTTCGACGAGGACCTCATGTTCAGGGTGGCTACGGCCATTTCTGACGAGGGACGGGCCAAACACCATTACTTTGCCCGGAACGGGGCCAGGGGTATCTACATGGGGCTTACCTATTGGTCGCCCAACATCAATATCTTCAGGGATCCCCGCTGGGGAAGAGGACAGGAGACCTACGGGGAAGATCCTTTCCTGACAGGCCGTCTGGCCGTCAATTTCGTTCGGGGATTGCAGGGGGACCATCCCCGCTACCTCAAGTCCATAGCCACCGTAAAGCATTATGCGGTGCACAGCGGACCTGAATACAGCAGGCATGTGGACAATATCTTTGTGAATGACCGCGACCTCTACGAAACCTATCTGCCGGCCTTTCAAATGGCCATCGAGGAGGCCAATGTGCAATCGGTCATGTGCGCCTATAACCGCTTTCGCGATCAGCCCTGTTGTGGATCGAACCTGCTTCTGGGGGATATTCTGAGAAAGGAATTCGGTTTTTCGGGCTATGTGGTCACCGATTGCGGAGCCGTGTCGGATTTTTACACAGAAGGGCACCACCAGGTGGTGGAAACCCCGGAACAGGCCTGGGGCTGGTCCCTGGCCACTGGGGCTGACCTGAATTGCGAAATGAGCAGGGCC
The DNA here is from genome assembly GCA_965364615.1 of uncultured Bacteroidia bacterium. Taxonomy (GTDB): domain Bacteria; phylum Bacteroidota; class Bacteroidia; order Bacteroidales. Next base: position 4,757 of record CBDTYO010000048.1, on the reverse strand, counting down.
TTCCTTGAAAACATAGACTCTGCCCTCCACATAGGCATCATCAACGAGAAAGACATCAATACATCCTTGTCCCGCCTGTTCAAGGCAAGATTTCAGCTGGGATTCTTCGATCCCGAAGAGGATAATCCCTACACGGGCATCCCCATGTCGGTGGTGGGCTCCGAGGAACATCTGAACCTCACGCTGGAAGCCGCTGAGAAGTCCCTGGTGCTTCTGAAGAATGATGGGATCCTGCCGCTGGACAAAAGCAAAAAAGTGGCTCTCATTGGTCCCAATGCCAACAACTTTGCCGTGCTGATCGGAAACTACAATGGTGATCCGGTCCATCCGGTGACCCCCCTGGATGGTTTCAGGGAGGTGCTGCAGGACCAGCTGGTGTATACGCCCGGTTCTCCCCTGGTTCCCGGCATCTATTCCGATTTCCGGGTCATTGGCCCGGAGATGTTTTTTCACTACCTGGGGGGTGAACGTCGGGCCGGGCTTCTGGGCACTTACTACACCAACACGGATTTCACCGGAGAACCCGCCCTGGAACAGGTGGATCCGTCCATCGATTTTCGCTGGGAGCATTCCCCGGCCAGCCAGGCAATGGATGAGCCTTTTTGTGTCAAGTGGGAAGGATATCTGGTGCCAGAGCATACAGGGGCATATGTTTTCGACGGGAACGTAAGCCTGTTCCTGGACGGCCAGGAGGTGGGTGACCAGCCGGTTACACTGTTGGCAGGACAGGAATACAAGCTGGAAGCAAGGCATGTGGCCAAGGACTTTTGGTGGAGCAGCAACTACCAGCAGCAGTTTGCCAGACTCAGCTGGTTTGACAGTTCCAGGGACCTGGAGGCAGAAGCCATGGAAGCAGCCAGCCAGGCAGACGTGGTGGTGTTCTGTGGAGGCATCTCTTCCAACCTGGAGGGGGAAGAAATGCCCATTGAGGCCGATGGCTTTTCCCATGGGGACCGGACCCACATCAAACTTCCTGCGGTTCAGGAAGACCTTTTGAAAAAGCTGCACCAAACCGGGATCCCCATCGTGTATGTTAATTTCAGCGGAAGCGCCGTGGCGCTGAACTGGCAGGATGAGAATTTGCCAGCCGTTATTCAGGCCTTTTATCCGGGTGAAGCCACGGGGCATGCCCTCACGAGGATCATTTATGGCGATGCCAATCCCTCCGGTCGCCTGCCCGTTACCTTTTACAGATCGGTGGATGATCTGCCCGGGTTCCTGGACTACCAGATGCAAGGCAGGACCTACAGGTACTTCCGGGGCAAACCGCTCTATGAATTTGGCTACGGGCTCAGTTATACCCAATTCAGCTATTCCGACCTGGCGCTACCCAGGGACATCGGGATCGGGGAGCCACTTGCCTTATCGGTGACGGTGCAGAATTCAGGAGCCTATGACGGCCGCGAGGTGGTGCAGGTATATATCACCGATGAACTGGCCAGCGTTCCGGTGCCCCAAAGAGCCCTGGCAGGCATACAGACTGTATTCCTTAAGGCCGGGGAGAGCAGGACCTTGTCGATCGATATTGACCCGGAGCGATTTTCGCTGGTGGACCAGGACTATCAGCGAAAGGTGGAGCCCGGACAGTTTGCGATTTCAGCCGGAGGCTGTCAGCCAAGCGGACCTGCCATCAACCAGGGAAAAGTGGTAACAGGAAAGATCCTGGTTCACTAGCCAGTGGACAGCAAGTATTCTGTGGCTCCTTTTCTTTTACAAACGGAAGGTGTGGGTATATTTCACCATGATGGCCCGGTTGTAATAGGGTGGGGGTGGCGGGAAGGTCTCCGAGGTTAAAAAGCCCCGTGATTCATTGTATACCAGGTAGAAATCGTTTCCTTCCCTGGGATTGTAGCGCAGCCTGAAATTCCCGATAAAGGCCTCATTCAGATTATTGAACTGGACGAAAGCACTGGCCGAGAGCTTGGTGCTGTACATGTAAAGGATATTTGCCCGGGCAATGTGCGTTTGCATGCTTTGGTCCCGGTCCGGGAAATGGACCGTATTGAACTGATAGGCCCCGGAAAGTTGCAGACTGGTAGAAAGATTCAGTGTGGGACTCGCTTCAACCGACACAATATTCCCATCATAGAAGCCTCCTGCATTGACCTCGAAGCGGGCAGAAACGGGCTTGGAAGAAGGAGTGAAAATCCTGGCTTCCAAGGCTGTAAAAGCATATTCTCCGGCGGGGATCACCACTTCGTCTGACAGATCGAAGTCTTCTTCCACCCCTTCCTTCATGTACTTGATCTCTCCCATGATGCCAAAACCTTTCTTGCCCATGATGAACCATCCGGGGGAGATTTCCATGGATTCCAGCCGGCCGTCTGTCAACCGGCTGTACCTCTGCACTTGAAATATGGCACGCGAGCTGAATAACCTGGAGTTTTCTCCGGGCAACCATCCGTATTGGAACCTGGAACCAATGCCCTGAATGTTGTTGCGCCTTAGAAAGCCCACTTCAGGATGCATGCTCTGGCCTGTGAAATTGTAACTCAGGTTGTAGGCAAATCCTTCGTCCGTGCGCCGTTCCCATCTGATGGCTGCAAAGGTGGGATCGGGGGAAAAGAACTTGTTGGCTGCGCCCGTCTCGTAGGTCTGGGCAAAACGCACATCCAGATAATCGTCCCCGAACATGCGGATGATCCCGTCCACGCCATAGGCCACGTTGTAACGCCCATCCGTGCCTAGTCGGGAGGTCATGATGCCGCCCACATAGGAATTCTGGTTGATCACCTGCCTGCGGATCCTGGCCACTCCGAAATTCTCTGAGGGGATGGTGTCGTTGTACCTGGCGGTTTGCATGTCCAGTATGCCCACATCCCACTTGTTCACACGTCCTGTCATCCGGGCACCTCCGTATATGCGGACCTGCTCGCCTTCCACAATGCCAATTCTGCGGCTGTAGAACAGGTTGTCCGAACGGCCCCCCAGGCTGAAATTGAATATGCCGGACCTTTCCTGGAAAAACAGGCGCTTCTCCGGAAAAAACAGGGAATAGCGGGTCAGGTTGACCTGCTGATCGTCGGCTTCCACCTGGGCAAAATCCGTATTGGCTGTAAGATCCAGCGTAAGGTTGCTGGTCAGGCTGTATTTCACATCCAGGCCCGCTTCCAATTTGGGTTTGTCCTCCTGCAGGTAGCGGGTTTCTTCCTCGTTCAGGTGCCAGTCGCTGGAAAAACCTCCCAGCACATAGGGAGAGATATACACCGGCTTGCGGGGTTCCAGGCTCTCCAGCTGGATGTCCTGCGCCAGCGAGGGTTTTAGATTGGCAGTAAATCCGTATTTGGGATCAATGGGAGGATAGGTGTCCGTTTCATTGGCATAGGAGATCCGGCGGTTCAGGATCAGTCCCATGGGGATGATCCCGTCGATGGTCTGAAAGCGCAGGCTTGAAAAGGGGATCCGCATCTCCACATACCAGCCCTGGTCGTCCTGGGAGGTCTCCACATCCCAGAAGGTGTTCCAGCTCCGGTTGATGGATCCCATGCCTCCACCCCCCCCTCCTTCTCCATCATTGGAGACGGTATAGTCGATTCTGGCCCCCGAGGGCATGGTGAAGAAGGCGAGTGCATTTTCGTTGTCATCGTAAGTATCGAGGATAATCCCGAATTGGTCAGAGTTCCTCGATTCTTCGTCTCTTCTCTTGCTGGTGCAGTTGATATTGCCGGGATCTTTGCTGTAAAGTCTGGCTCCCACCCAGAGAAATTCCCGGTCATATGCCACCATGACCTCACTTTGCTCACAGGGTTGTGTGCCAAAACTGGGAGAATGGACCACCATGGGAAAAGCGCTCGCCTGATTCCAGGCAGCCTCATCCGGCCGTCCGTCGAACTGGATCTGTTCTGTAAGCCTGTTGATCTTGATGGGTCCCTGGCCCAGGGCATTCAGGCCCGGAAATGCCAGGAAGAGACTCATTATCAGAGATTTGAAAAGGGGGGTCGACTTGAACAGCATCTGATGTTTCAGCTTAGGGGTTGAGTGAGGGTGAACTTAATATTCTTAGATGAATTTTTATAACAATGGTTTAAAAAACCCCGCAAACAATCCGTTTGCGGGGTGCAGGATGTATCATCAAAGATCTGTCAGAAAATACAATTCGCTATGCCAGAATATCGTTGATCACGTGGTTGATGCTGCTTTCAATGCCTTCGAAAGGTTTGCCGTTGCCCTGGTTGTCGTCTTCCACAATGAAATGCTTCATTCCGGCCTTTCCTTTGGCAGCCATGATCCGTTTGAAATCGATCAGGCCTTCTCCCACCGGTGCGATATCATCTTTCTGAATATCGAAATAGGGCTCTGTTTCCTCGAACATATCCTTCAGGTGGAAAAGCTGGAACCGGCCCGGATAGCTGTTGAACATCTCCACAGGATCCTGTCCGGCCTTGGTGACCCAGTACAGGTCAATTTCCATGGTGATCAGATCAGGGTCCATCCCTGGCAACAGGATGTCATAGTACGGTACCACCCCGTCAAAACTATCGAACTCAAAATTGTGGTTGTGGTAGCCAAACTGGATGCCCACCTCTTTCATCACTTCGCCTACCTGGTTCAGGTCATCCACCATTTTTTTATAGTACTCGATGTTGCGGTCTTCTTCCTGTACCCAGGGTTGTACGCAATACTTGGCATTCAACTCGGCATGGGCATCTGCCATGATCTTGGCATTGTCCATGGTAATGCCGGCGGCTTCCACCTGTGTGTGACTGCTAAGGACTTCCATGCCCAGGTCAGTTACAAGCTTATTGAACTCGGCCGGT
>CBDTYO010000047.1:0-14911 GCA_965364615.1 uncultured Bacteroidia bacterium | reverse complement strand
ACAGGAATGCATCCGCGTCACCCTCACTGACCATCATCATCCCAAATTCATTGGGTTGGCTCATCTGCTTCAAGGCGTCCTCATAGGTCATTCCCTTGCGCTGCCTCATTTTATATAATTTTCGCGCATATTTTTCCCTGGTGCCTTTTAATGCGGATGCGGAGGGATCCAAAATTTCAATTTCGTCCAGTTCCAGATGATATTCTTCGATCAACTGTCCTATCTGTTGCTTATCTCCCAGCAAAACCGGTCTGGCAATCTTATCCTGCACAATGGTCTGTACTGCCTTCAGCATTTTGAAACTGGCTGCCTCACTGAAGACAAGCCTTTTGGGATTTTGTTGTGCTTTCAGCCTAACCTCGTGTATCAGGCGGTTCTCTATTCCCATTCGCTCCTTTAGCGCCTCTTTATATGCCTCCCAGTCCTCAATGGTCGATCTGGCCACTCCACTGTCAATAGCTGCCTTGGCCACTGCTGGCGCCACATGGAATATCAACCTTGGATCAAGGGGTTTGGGAATGATATAATCCCGGCCGAAATGAAGATTTTCCACCCTGTATGCCTTGCTCACAACTTCCGGAACAGTGGCTTTTGCGAGTGATGCCAGGGCGTTTACCGCGGCTATCTTCATCTCTTCATTGATGGACGTGGCCCTGACATCCAGGGCCCCCCTGAAAATAAATGGGAATCCCAGGACATTGTTGATCTGGTTGGGATAATCTGACCTTCCTGTGGCAAAAATAATATCCTCCCTTGCAGCAATGGCCTTTTCATAAGATATCTCGGGATTCGGATTGGCCATGGCGAAAACTATGGGATCCCGCTTCATGGACTTAAGCATTTCCGGAGTAAGCACATCCGCCACTGAGAGTCCCAGAAATACATCTGCACCTTTCATGGCCTCGTCCAACGTGTCGGCCTTTGTCTCCCTGACAAATTCTTTTTTATACTTATTCAATCCTTCCCGGCGGGTATTTAACACACCCTTTGAGTCGAGCATCAATATATTCTCAGGTTTTACTCCCAGTGATATATAGAGCCTGGCACAGGAGCTGGCTGAAGCACCTGCTCCGTTTACCACAACTTTCAGCTCTTCAATTTTCTTATTCACCAGTTCCAGCGCATTCAATAGTCCTGCGGCAGAAATGATGGCTGTCCCATGCTGGTCATCGTGAAAAACAGGGATGTCTAACTCTTTCTTCAGTCGTTCCTCGATCTCAAAACACTCCGGGGCTTTGATGTCTTCCAGGTTGATGCCTCCAAAGGTGGGAGCAATGGCCTTGGCTACCTCCACGAAAGCATCGATCTCCTTCCGGTCAATTTCGATGTCAAAAACATCCACATCGGCAAAAATCTTAAACAGGAGCCCCTTCCCCTCCATCACTGGTTTTCCCTGAAGTGCTCCGATGTCGCCCAATCCCAGCACTGCGGTGCCATTGGACATGACTGCGACCAGGTTACCTTTGGCGGTATACTTATAGGCATCTTCAGGATTATCTTTGATGGCCAAACAGGGATCAGCCACTCCCGGTGAATAGGCCAGGGATAAATCCCGTTGGGTGGAATGGGGTTTTGTGGGAATCACCTCAATTTTCCCTGGTCTTCCGCTACTGTGATAGAGCAGGGCATCTTCTCGTGTAATTTTTGACATGATGCAAGGATTTTGATAACAGCCCAAATTTACGAAGAGTGTGAGGTCGTTGTCATCCAAACTGTCCAATAATATCATGTTATTGAACAGGAGGAGAGGTCCTTGGTTTCCGGACCATTAACCCATGAAAAAGCCGTCCTTGAAAGGATCTTCCGGATCGAACCAGAAATGGCTCCTCCCTGTAAATGAAGCGGATCCGGAGACAATAGGAACCACGGCCTTGTGCGGGCCAAAGGTGGTAATGGCGGCGAGTTCCACTTGCATGGTACTTCCCACAATGCTCTCAATCTCAATACTTTCGCCAACTTTCAACTCTCCCCGGGCATGATGCAGCGCGGCCCTGGCACTGACTCCCGATCCGGTAGCCGAACGGTCTAACTCTCCGTTGGCGAATATGCATACATTGCGGCTATGTATGTTTGTGCTGGCTGCTTTGCCCGTAAAAATGGTACCATATAAGAAGCTGAGATCTTTCTCAAAGGGGTGAACGATTTGTTGCCTGTTCATCACACTTCTCTTTATTCGCATGCCCATCTCAATGATCCTGGGGATTTCCCTGGGTTCCAGTGAAAGCTTTAGTTTGTCGGCATCCACAAGGGTATAAAATGCCCCTCCAAAGGCCACATCGTAATGAACCCTGCCCACTCCTGGAACCTCTACCATCTGGTCCCTGTATAAAACAAAAGAGGGTACATTCCTGAAGGATACGGAATTAATCACACCGTTTTCGCGTTTCCCTGTAGAGATAACCTGTCCTGGAGGAACATCAATTTTTAATACGGGTGCAACCCCTTTCTTTCGAATGAGACCGGTGTCAAGTACAAATTTGGTCAGGGCAATGATGGCATGTCCACACATGGTGCTGTACCCTTCGTTGTGGAGAAAAAAGGTGCCGAAATCCGAATCCTCCGAGAAAGGTTCCGTGATCACAGCCCCATACATGTCCGAATGTCCCCTTGGCTCCCACATCACGCCCTTACGGATATGGTCAAGCTTGTCCCTGAAAAAATTCCTCTTCTCCAGGAGGGTATGTCCTCTTAATTCGGGATATCCGTCCAATAGGATTCGCAGGGGCTCCCCCCCGGTATGCATATCCATGCAGGAAATTTTTGACCAGCCTGCGGGGGGTTTCCAGTTCAGATCCTTCAGCTTCTTATACATTCGTAAACAAGTTTTGCTCCATAAAGATCAAAGGCGGCCATGCCCACCGATTTAAAAAAACGGGTATCCCCCATGGCTTTTGTTGTTTCCAGGATCAGGTCCGCCACCGGCACCACGTCTTTCTCCTTAATAAGCCCTGTGCGAAGGGGGTCCACCAAATCCCCGGCCTCAACATTCGCATGCAGGGTATCCACAAAAACCTGTGTAAGATCCTGGAATATTTCTGCGGGGAATTCCTTCATGTCGGGCTTATAGGACCCTATTCCCACCAGGGTCTTTCCCTTCCACCATTTGGAATGGCCAGGAACCACCGGATGGTGAGAACCAGTCGCTGTGATCACAATATCCGATGTCTGGCACAGATCCAGGGAAGTCTTGCAGGGAATGACCTCAATGTTCGGATAATACTCATTGAACCTGCCTGTGAATCGTGCCATGGTTTCTTTGGACTTATCAATGATCCTGAGCTGCCGGATGGGCCTCTGCTTGCATGCGAACAGGGCCTGATGGAAACCCTGTATTCCCAGCCCGATGATTCCCAGCCGTTCGGCCTCTGTTGGGGCCAGGTATTTGATTCCAACGGCTCCCACCGCGGCGGTCCGCATGGCCGTTAATTTGCTTCCATCCAATACCGCCAGAGGTTTCCCGCTTTGTCCGTCATTTAAAACCACGGCCCCGTAAATGACCGGTTCTTTTTTCTTGTAGTTCTCCGGAAAAACAGAAACCAGCTTTGTGGAAAAGTATTCCTCACCGAAACAAGGCATCAAAAGCAGCGTATTGGGTCCCCGGTCGAGGTGCATCCTTTGCGGCACCTCCACCAAACCGTTGGCAGTATCTTTCAAAGCCTCCTCCATGGCAAGGACCCAACTGTCGATGGGGGCCGCCTTCCCTATGGCAATGCTATCAATATGTATCATAACTTGTTTTGATTCCCCTGAAGTTAGCAGGTTTTTACGTGTTTAAAAAGACAAAGCCCCTCAATCTTGAGAGGCTTTGTACCCGGAGCCGGGATCGAACCGGCACGGCCATTACTGGCCACTGGATTTTAAGTCCAGCGCGTCTACCAATTCCGCCATCCGGGCATTAACATGGTAGTTGCTTGTTACGGATTAGCAAATTTAGTGAAAAAGCATAAAAAAAAGGGTGAACTGACGTCCACCCCTTTTTTTTCTTTTGAGCGGGAAACGGGACTCGGACCCGCGACCCCGACCTTGGCAAGGTCGTGCTCTACCAACTGAGCTATTCCCGCAAATGGATTGCAAATATAGTATGCAAAAATCAATCCTGCAAACCAAAACAGCCAAAATTTGCCGTTGCAACAGATTTAAAAGACTGATTATAATCCTGATAGCTTCTTTATCTCATTCAATTTGTTGAGTGCTTCTATGGGTGTGAGCTGATCAATGTCCAGTCCGGCAATCTGATCACGGATTTGCTTGAGAATGGGATCATCCAGCTGGAAGAAACTCATCTGCAGTCCTTCCCTGCCACTGGCAAGATCTCCCACCGGTTTACTCAGATTTTTCTCGCCGCCGGTTCTTTCCAGTTCTTTCAGAATCTCATTGGCCCGCTTCACCACGCTTCTGGGCATGCCTGCCATTTGTGCCACATGGATTCCAAAACTGTGCTCGCTGCCCCCGGGAACCAGTTTCCTGAGGAAGATCACCCGGTCGTCAAGTTCCCTGATAGAAACATTGTAATTTCGCACCCTTGGAAAGGATGCCGCCATTTCGTTGAGTTCATGATAGTGGGTAGCAAAAAGGGTCTTGGCCTTCCCCTCGGCATATTCATGAATATACTCCACCATGGCCCAGGCGATGGAAATCCCATCATAGGTGCTGGTTCCGCGCCCAATTTCATCCAGGATCACCAGGCTTCTTTCGGACAGGTTGTTCAGGATGCTGGCTGCCTCCAGCATTTCCACCATGAAGGTTGATTCTCCCAGGGAGATATTGTCCGAAGCGCCCACGCGGGTAAATATCTTATCCACCCAACCGATCTTGGCCGATTGGGCGGGGACAAAACTTCCCACCTGGGCCATCAATGTAATAAGTGCCGTCTGACGCAAGAAGGCTGATTTACCCGACATATTGGGCCCGGTCAAAATGACCACCTGCTGTTCCTGATCGTCCAGGCGTATGCTATTGGACACATAGGCCTCATCGGAAGGGAGCTGCTTTTCGATGACCGGATGCCTCCCTTCCTGAATGTCAATGGTGGTGGTCTCATTCACTTCCGGACGGCAATAATCTTCATCCAGGGCCGAAACAGCAAAAGACAGCAGGCAGTCCAGCCGTGCCACCAATGACGCATTCAATTGAATGGCTTCCACCCAGGACGAGATGTCCGATACCAGCTCCTGGAAAAGTTTTGCTTCCAGGGCCAGGATCTTTTCCTCTGCCCCCAGGATCTTTTCCTCATAGCTTTTCAATTCCTCTGTGATATATCTTTCGGCACTGACCAGCGTTTGTTTTCTGATCCACTCTTCGGGGACCTTGTCCTTGTGGGTATTTCTTACTTCAATGTAATAACCGAAAACATTGTTAAAGCTGATTTTTAAACTGGTGATGCCCGTTCGCTCCATTTCACGCTGCTGAAGTTCCTGCAGGTAATCCTTCCCCGAATGCATGATCTTCCTCAGTTCATCCAGATCAGCAGAAACCCCGCTGGAGATTACTCCGCCTTTGTTGATCATGGCCGGGGGGTCTTCTTCAATTTCCCTTTCAATCCGTTCCTTCACCTCAGAACAGGGATCGATCTGTGCTGCCAGGCGCTGAAGCGACTCATCCTGCGATGCGGCACATCGCTCTTTCAAAGGGGCCATGACACCCAAGGCATTTTTTAGCTGAACCAACTCCCTGGGATTCACCCTGCCCACCGCCACTTTGGAGATGATTCTTTCCAGGTCACCCACCACGGGTATGGTTTCAATCAGAAAATCCCTGAAATCTTCCGTGCGGCTGATGTGTTCCACCATGTTGTGCCTCTCACGAATCAGCAATACGTCCTTCAGCGGAAGCGACAACCAGCGTTTCAGCAACCTGGAGCCCATGGGGCTCAATGTGCGGTCCATTACATCCAGCAGGGTGCGTGCTCCTTCATAGATCGATTGAAAAATTTCCAGGTTCCTGAGGGTAAAACGGTCAAGCCATACATAATGATCCTGCTCTATCCTGGAAAGGCTGGTGATATGGGCGGTGTGGGAATGCTGGGTCAGGTCGAGGTATTGTAAAATGGCTCCGCTGGCGAGGATGCCATGGCTCAGATCCTGGACCCCGAAACCCTTCAGATTTTGGGTGCCAAACTGCTGTTGCAGCTTGTCCCTGGCATTTTCCTCGGTGTAAACCCATTCATCCAGCAGAAAGGTGTGGAAATCCTCCCCAAAGGATTCCTGGAACACATCCCGGTGACTTTTCTGAACAAGCACCTCCTTGGGTTTGAAACTGCTTAACAATTTGTCGATAAAAGCCGAATCGCCCTGGGAGGTCATGAACTCACCGGTGGAAATATCCAAAAAGGCAATGCCCATCACCTGTCGATCCATATATACACTGGCCAGGTAATTGTTTTCCCGGTGGTCCAGTACGTTTTCATTGTAGGTAAGCCCGGGGGTAACCAGTTCGGTGATTCCGCGCTTCACAATCTTCTTGGCAAGCTTGGGATCTTCCAGCTGCTCACAAATGGCCACACGTTCTCCGGCCCGGACCAGTTTGGGCAGGTAATTATCCAGGGCATGGTGGGGAAAGCCTGCCAGTTCTACAGAAGAAGCTGCCCCATTGGCCCTTTTGGTCAGGGTAATGCCCAAAATACGGGAAGCGCGGATGGCATCCTCCCCAAAAGTCTCGTAAAAATCCCCCACCCTGAACAGCAATACAGCATCCGGATGCTTGGCCTTCACTGCATAGTACTGCTTCATGAGGGGGGTCTCAACGATATGTTTTGGTGTGGTCAAAATCAGTGGTTTGCACCTCAAAAATAAAGCTTATGCAAGGATTATCGAAGCTTTGTTGAAAAGTAAGCGCTTTTATTTCTCCTGTATTTTTCTTTTATTGATCGTATGCGCTCCGGGCGATACACTCTCACTTACCTGATTTTTGCCGGCTTTTTCCTGGGAATCCTATTTGGATGGATCATAGGGGAACCCATTCTTATCGTGGCGGAGCCCATGAAAGAACTGTTTCTGCGCCTGCTCAGGATGGCCATCCTGCCCCTGGTGATTACCTCCATCATCAGCGCGGTGATCCAGGTGGGTAGTAGTAAAGGACTGGGAAGGATTACCTTACGCACCTTTACCTACTACATTACTACAAGTGTGTTAGCCATTCTGACCGGGCAAATTCTGGTCAATGTGTTCAAACCAGGGCGGGGAGCCCATATTAACCTGACGGAACAACCGGAAGGCATTGGGGTGGTGGACCAGGGTTTCGGGGAACTGCTGTTGAATTTGATCCCTGAGAATCCCTTCGCCGCCATGGCCAATGGGGATGTGCTCCCGGTGATATTCTTTTCCCTGCTGTTTGGTTTTTTTGTGACCCAACTGAAAACGGACCAGCGCAACCTCATGGGCGGATTCTTCAGGGCCGCTTTTGAAGCCATGATGAAACTTACCTCCTTTGTGATCTGGACTGCGCCCATAGGGGTGTTTGGGATCATTGCCGGGATTGTGGCCCAAACCGGATTTGAGGCCTTTGCCTCACTGGGTAAATTCTTCCTGGTGGTCATGGCGGGCCTGGCCATTCATTTTTTCATCACCCTTCCCCTGCTCCTCAAGTACCTGGGGAAATTCAGTCCCATTAAACATTTTCGCGGCATGCTGTCAGCCCTGATGACTGCTTTTTCCACCTGTTCCACCATCGTCACTTTGCCGCTCACCATGAAAGCAGTCACGGAGACTTCCGGGGCCTCCGAAAAGGCAGCAGGCTTTGTGCTTCCCATCGGCGCCACCATCAATATGGACGGGACTGCGTTGTATGAGTGTGTGGCTACCATTTTCATTGCCCAGGTATATGGTTTTGACCTTAGCCTGGGCCAGCAGGGGATCATCGTAATCACTGCAGTTCTAGCCTCCATCGGGGCCGCCAGCATTCCCATGAGCGGACTGGTCATGCTCTCCATCATCCTCAACGCCGTGGGTCTGCCCCTGGAGGGGGTGGCCATGATCCTGGCGGTGGACAGGATCCTGGATATGTTCCGCACCACGGTCAATGTATTCTCCGACAGCGTGGGTACGGTGATCATCAGCCGCCTGGAGGGTGATTCGTAAAAAAAACCGGGGCCGCTTTCCGCGCAGCCCCGGTTCATGTTGGGATTCTTATCCTGTACGCTCAGAGATTGATATCCACCCCTACCGCAACGATCATGGTGTTCTTTCCATAGGTGTCGCTAAAAGGCACTGGTCCTGGAAAACCAGTGGGAGTATAGGATTGTGCCTTGGTGTAATCTTCATACATGACAAAGGCAACTCCTGCATTGATGGTGACCATTTCCCCCAGGTCTACAAATACACCGCCGCCTACAGTCTGGCTCTTGAGGGCCTGACCGAAGTCCGATTGGTAATTGTCGTTTACTCCATTGTTTCCACTGGTATAACCGGCACTGATGCCCAGGATGTCCAGCAACTTGTATTCCAGGGAGAACATGTAGGAATATCCGTTTTCATCGATGCTTCCCTCGTTGTTGACCTGTTCTCCAGCCTCATTGACATCTCCATAATAAGCGGGCTTGTCAAGGTAGTAGTTGAATCCAGCCGTAGCTGTGAGCTTCTTCAGCGGACTCACCTGCACTCCCAGGGCAAACATGCCCGGCAGATCGGCGCGGACCTTCTCACCATCGGGGAACATGCCCACATCGTCCACGTCGGTTTCATTGGTCAGTTCAATCTTGGTTTGGTGCTCGTACCTGGCTGCGATATTGACCATATCGCTCAGGTGCAGGTTGACCCCGATGATGGGGGTAAAACCCATGCCTTTTTGAACGGCATTCAGTGAAGCATCGGCTGTGGCTGCATCCAGGGCAGCAGCAGTTCCGTTGAGCAGTCCCTGGGTGGGGGCATCTATGCCGGGAACTGTGGCCACAAAACGCAAATAGTCGCCCGGAGTCTGGGTACCTCCATAGGCTTCGGGCGCATTGATGGTCACCCCTCTCAGCTCCCCTTCATAGCTGTTGCTGGCCATGACCAGCCTTCCGCCCAGGGCCACGGAGATCATGTCATTGATGGCATAGGTAGCTCCCACCTGGTACCCAAAATAATTGGAGGATCCCTTGAAGGAGGCAATCATGTTGTACCCGGTCACATTGCGAAAAAACGGATCGGGTTGACCTGCACCCACAAACCCTGCGTCAATGGGAGCCAGAGAACCCTGAAGCAAGGGCACCAGGGAGGCCACGGGAATCTCAAAGGAGGGCAGTCCCGACGGGAAATCGGCACTTCCGCCTCCGCCAATGATGTTGAAGCCCGCCGAAAAGGTCCATTTATCCATCTGATAGGCAGCATAAATGTTCGGAAAAAACGGGGCGGTCAGTTCCGCTTCATAAGTTACAGGGGTGCCCGCGAGGTAGGTATAATTACTTGTAATGGTCCGGGTCTGGAAAATAGACTGGTTGGAGATTGAAAGGTGCAGTCCATTGCCCAGGTGGGCCAGGCCCGCAGGATTGAAATACACTGCGTCCACCCCCAGGGTAGCGTTACGGGACAACGTGCGAGCCCAGGCAGCGCTTCCGTTCGTGTTGGTAACCAATCCTCCCGCGAGCAATAACTGGGAAGAAATGAGCATACCAATCACCAAAAAGTTCATTCTTTTCATGAGGTAATTTTTACGTTTAGCACACACAAGAAACTAATTATTTTTGAAACTCAACATTTTTCGTACTATATGGTTATCTCTATACTATGAAGAAACGAGTAACAGGCCTGGGTGGGGTGTTCTTTAAATCCAACAATCCAGGAGCATTAAAAGACTGGTATAAAAAGCATCTTGAAATCGACAGTGGCGAGCACGGAGCCATGTTTCACTGGCGGCATCACGATGATCCGTCCAGGGAAGGAAATACTGTTTGGAGCGTATTTCCTGACGATACGGATTACTTTAAGCCCGGAACCAGGGAATTTATGTTCAACTACCGGGTGGAGAATCTGGAGGAACTGCTTCGGGTCCTGAAAAAGGAAGGAGTGGAGATTGTTGGTGAAATAGAAGAATATCCCTATGGGAAATTTGGCTGGATCATGGATCCGGATGGAAACAAGATCGAACTCTGGGAGCCCCCTGGCTAGAACACATTAGCGAATCATTCAATAATCATGGAACAATTCTGGAACGACAGGTACGCTACCAGTCAGTTTGTGTATGGAAAGGAGCCCAATGAATTCCTTGCTTCCCAACTCAGCGAACTGGAGCCGGGAGGTATTCTTCTGCCGGGAGAAGGCGAAGGCCGCAATGCAGTGTATGCAGCCCGGGAGGGTTGGAAAGTGGATGCCTTTGACCAGAGCCGGGTGGGACGCGAAAAAGCACTTGCCTTTGCCAGTGCCATGGGGGTAGAGATTCAGTACAAGGCATGCTCCTTGGAAGAATTCCCCTTTACAGCCAACCACTATGATGTGGTGGGCCTTACTTTTTTTCATGCGCCCGCCCCGGTCAGATTCTTCCTGCATACTCAGGCAAGCAAGTCGCTCGTGCCCGGAGGAACTTTGATTCTGGAAGCATTTCATAAGGAGCAGCTGGGCAGGAATACCGGAGGGCCGCAATCCCTGGAATATTTGTTTGACGGGGACATGCTTTTATCGGATTTTGCCGGATTGACGCCCGTCTTGCTTGAAAAAAAATTGGTCGTTCTGAATGAAGGCCCTTTTCACCAGGGAGAAGCCTCGGTGATTCGATTTATAGGAGTTAAACCAAAGTAAAATCAGACACATGGATCTTGGACTGAAAGACAAAGTAGTGATGGTGGCAGCCTCCAGCAAAGGACTTGGTTTTGGCATAGCACTTCAGGCTGCCAGGGAAGGGGCTGTGATTAGCATGGGCAGCAGACATGAAAAAAACCTTGCTGCGGCTGCCGCCAGCATACAAAAAGAGGTGGAGGGAGCCCGGATCCTCACCCATCCGCTGGATGTGGCCAATGCGGATTCCATCCAAAGCTGGGTGAATTTTACCATCAAAGAACTGAAATCTGTGGATGCCCTGGTGATCAATGGGGGAGGGCCTTCCCCGGGCACCTTTGATGAAATCGATGATCACACCTGGTTGGCGGGCTATGAAAACACCCTGATGAGCGCAGTCAGGCTCATACGGGCTGTATTGCCCCTGATGCGAAGCCAAAAGTCGGGATCCATTCTTTCGGTAACTTCCAGTTCCGTGAAGGAGCCCATGGACAACCTGCTCCTTTCCAATGTGTTCCGATCAGGGGTGACCAGCCTGGTAAAAAGCCTATCCTTCCAGGAAGCAAAATATGGCATCCGGATCAACAACCTGGTTCCCGGTTTCTTCGATACCGAAAGGCTCAGGGAACTGGATCTGCGCAACTCCGGTGAATGGAGACTGAGCCTGGAAAATGTCAGAAAGATCAATTTTGAAAAAATTCCCATGGGCAGGTACGGCGATCCCAATGAATTTGGGAAAGCGGCCGTTTTCCTGCTTTCAGGGGCTGCCTCCTATGTAACCGGAGAGACCTTTGTGATTGACGGGGGTAAAATGCGTACAGTATGGTAAACAATGAGGCCCACCAGGTATCGCCCGTTACCCTGACCTTCACAGATGAACTTTCCACAGGCATTTACCTGATTGGATTTAAAAGGACCTTTCAATTCAAGGCCGGACAGGTCATCGGGATCGCCCTGGAGGAAAACGGACCCCGGCGGCTTTACAGCATCTGCTCAGGAGAGCAGGACGAGGAGATCCATATCCTTTACAAGGTGGTCGATGAGGGATATCTTACTCCACAATTGTCGGACCTGGACATCGGCGAAACGATCTGGATCACCGATCCGGGCGGGGAATTCACAGGGGACCGTGATCCGGCCGTATGGATCGCCAACGGTACCGGTGTGGCCCCTTTCTATTCCATGTTTAAATCGGGACTGGCGGACCATAAAAAGATCATTCTGGGCAACCGTTACCTGGAACAATTTCATTTTTTCGATGAATTTGCTTCCCTGCTGGGTGACAATTACATACGCTGTTGCACCGCCGAAAAAGATGAAGGGGTATACCCGGGCAGGGTAACACAATTCCTGGAAGAACAGGCCGGGTTGGATCCGGCCATAAAGTACTACCTTTGCGGCAGTGCCGAGATGGTGGTTGAAACACGAGATATCCTGATCAGCAAAGGCATACCGTTTGAACATATCATCTCTGAAATATATTTCTGAGAACATGCAGGAAAAGCTATTCGGAAAGACACTGGAAGAACTCAAGGATTTGAGCCTGGATCTGGGTCTGCCAGCATTTACCGGTCGTCAGCTTTGCGAATGGCTCTACAAAAAGGAAGCTACCTCCATTGATCACATGACCAACCTTTCCAAAAGGGCCAGGTCCCTGCTTTCCCAACACTATGACCTGGGTCTGCGGAGCCCTGAAGATGAGCAGGAATCGGTGGACGGAACCAAAAAATACCTTTTCCCTTCCGGCGTGGGGAAATTCATAGAAACAGCCTACATCCCTGATGGGAAAAGAAGCACCGTGTGCGTTTCCTCCCAGGTGGGATGTAAAATGGGCTGCCTCTTTTGCATGACCGGAAAACAGGGATTCCAGGGAAATCTCAGCGCAGGGGAGATCCTGAACCAATACCGGAGCTTGCCCGAAAGGAAGCTCCTGACCAACATTGTGTATATGGGCATGGGTGAGCCCCTGGACAACCTGGATGAGGTATTGAAAAGCCTGGAAGTATTTACTTCTGAATGGGGATTCTCGCTGAGCCCGCGCCGAATTACCGTATCCACCATCGGCATCACACCGGCCATGCTTGAGTTCCTGAATAAAAGTGAAGCCCACCTGGCCGTCAGTCTGCATACGCCCTTTGATGAGGAAAGGCGCAAACTGATGCCCGTTCAGCAGGTATATCCTCTGAAAGAAGTGCTGAAGGAGATCCGGTCCTGGGATTTTGGCAGGCAGCGCAGGGTCAGTTTTGAATATATTCTTTTCAAGGGTTACAATGATTCAGCAGCCCATGTGAATGAGCTGTCGCGGATCCTGCACGGCATACGGTGCCGCATCAACCTGATCCGCTTTCATCCCATCCCCGGAACTCCCCTTGAATCACCCGATGAACCGGCCATCCAGGCCTTCAAAAATAAACTAAACGCCAAAGGCATCACGGCCACCATCAGGGCCAGCAGGGGCCAGGACATCTGGGCTGCCTGTGGTTTGCTTTCCACCAAAGGGCTTCAAAAAAATTAAACCATGAAGTCGATTTTGGGACCTCTTGTCTCATCTATCCCAAAAACATGCTTCAGTACCTGCTGGATCTTTGGATGCTTTTTTTTCCTGTAAATTGCCTGGTGTGTGGAAAACGGCTGCCTTCCACCAGGGAAATTCTCTGCTTCACCTGTGAACATGGCATGCCCAAAACAGGATATGGGAATAGGATGGACAATCCTGTGTGCCGGACTTTCTGGGGCAGGGTTCCGGTAACAATGGCCACCTCTCTTTTTCGATTCGAAAAAGGCTCCGCCTACCAGGAATTATTGCACGACCTGAAGTACCGGGGACACCGGAAAGCCGGACTTTATCTGGGCCGGCTCCTGGGTCATGAATTGCTCCACACCCCTTTTTGCAACTGTGATCTCCTGCTTCCGGTACCCCTTCATCCAGGCCGCTTGCGGCAAAGGGGCTATAATCAGAGCGAAATTATCGCCCTGGGATGCTCCGAAATTACAGGGATCCCGTTGGAGACCCGGTTACTCATCAGAAAGGGACGTCACCGTTCCCAGACGCATATGGGCCGCCAGGAGCGGTTTGAGAATGTGTGTGAAGAATTTTCCCTCATCAGGCGCCCCAGGGACATCCATGGACTCAAGATCCTGATCATTGATGATGTCATCACCACCGGAGCCACCCTGGAAGCTTGTTCCCGGGTGCTTTTGGCCCACTTCAACTGCGAAATTTATGTGGCCACTGTTTCATGTGCCTGACTTGGGCCCCAGGCGATAAGCCAGGGAGAGGCTCATGACATTGTGAAAATAGCCCCGGTACTGGGGATTGTTCCATTCCTGGGGATCACGGAAGGGAATGGCCGAATTGGTGTAGCGCAGACCTGCCATCATCCGGTCGCTGATCCAATATCCCACCCCGGCAAATACGCTCAGCCCCAACGGTCTGTTATCGGGATAACCTTCAGGATCGAGTACTCCATTTTCATCCCAATACACCGTGCCCAATAATACTTCCGGGGAGATGCCTAATTCCACCAAGAACTTCTCATTTACCAGGTAATGCACCGACAATGGTATTTCCAGATAATAATAGGCGCTCTTGTAGAGGGTCTGATCATTGTCCTTCGGCCCTTTGTACACCCCACGGCTAACGAATTTTATCTCTGCCTGCCAGTATATGTTGTATTCTATGTAATTATTGATAAAAAAACCTGTGGTGGCACCCAGCTTATTGAATCCCCGGTAAAGATCCCCGTCTACCTGGGAAGCTGTAATGCCTCCGAAAAAACCATATTTCAGGGACTGGCCCTTCGTAGTACCCGTGCCCGCCAGCAACAACCAGATCAAAGCGAGGAGGGTCGCTGTTTTTCCCGGACTATGGCTCATGTCTTATTTCCTTGATCAGTGTACGTACTCCCTCACCTGCTTTCTGCCGGATGACCCTGATCCTGGAATGCCCGGCCACGGGCACTTCATTGGGATCGATGATATAGATGGGTGCCTTGGGCGGAACATAATTGATCAATCCGGCTGCAGGATATACATTCATGGAGGTCCCGATTACCACAAATATATCGGCTTTGGCTACCACCACGACCGCCTCTTCGATGGCCGGAACCGCTTCCCCGAACCATACCACATGGGGCCTGAGCTGAGAACCCTTTTCACACAGGTCCCCTTCTTTGAGTTCCCATCCATCAATATCGTACACAAGATCCGGATCGGCCGTACTGCGC
>CBDTYO010000046.1:0-14990 GCA_965364615.1 uncultured Bacteroidia bacterium | reverse complement strand
TTTGACAAACCGGCCTACGTGGATTATTATAAATTCCTGTGCCCGAACCGCGAAGATGTATACCAGTTTCTCTCCCAATTGTATGGCAGCATTGCAGATCTCCCGGATGTAGATGGTATTCATCTGGACTACATCCGTTTCCCGGATGTAATACTGGCCAGAGGGCTCTGGGAGAAATACGGCCTTGTGATGGACCGGGAATACCCCCAGTATGATTATTGTTACTGCGATGAGTGCGTCCATGGATTTAAAGAAACGAGCGGGATCGATATCAGGTCCGTGGATGATCCTTCCATGGTAGAGGAGTGGAAACAATACCGCTATGACCTGATCACCCACATGGTCAACAGATTGACTGAGCAGGTCCACTCACAGGGAAAAGAGATCAACGCTGCTGTGTTTCCCGGCCCCCATTCCATCGCCCGCAAGATCGTGCGACAGGAATGGGACCGATGGAATCTGGATGCATTCTATCCCATGAACTACAACGATTTTTACCTGCAAGGTACCCAGTGGATTGGTGAAGTCTGCCGGGAGGGAGTGGCTGCCATAGGGAACCGGAACCCTTTGTACAGCGGCCTGTTTATCTGTCCAAACCCGGAAAGCAAATCCCGGGAAGCGGATCCCGAAAACCATGGCCTTATCCCCGAGGAACTGGATGATGCCATCCGTGAATCCATGGAAAATGGCGCAGCCGGGATATGCTTATTCACCCCTGGCAGAATGACGGCGGAACACTGGAAGGTATTTGAAACCGCTATCCGGAAGGAATACTAAGGGATCAGATGCGTTTTACGATCACTGATCTATAGGGTGCCGATGATGGCAAAGACCGAGATCAGGGCCCAGAATACCCATTGGAACATCTTGAAAACACCCCCGGGGATTCCGGAGGTCGATGCAATCACGAACTGCGTGATGGCATACAGGCCATAGGCCATTCCAATGAAACGGATCATGGTGTGCACATAGTCGTACATGGGACAGGAACGATGACTCCCGGCCAGCAAAATAAACAGCGACAACACCAGAAAAACGGACATGTAGTGAAACACACTTTGCATCACCTTTTTCGGCACCTGTTCAATATCCGAATCCATTACAGGTTTTAAATACGCCTTCCTTCCCATGGTAAAGTGTCCGATAATGGCTACAAAAGTGATCAGCGCTGAAATGAAAATGAAGAAGTTCATGATTCACGGTTTTGGTTCATGGTGAGTTAATATAGGCAATTTAATCGAAAGCTTTGATATCTCAATACAGCCGGGATTTATTACCTTTCGCCATGATCAAAGCAAATAAAGAGAGGCTGTACAAGGATGTAAAGTACCTGTGTGATATCAGGCCCTACCGGAATTACAGGAACCTGGACGCCCTTGAGGAAGCTTGTGCATATATTTCCGGAGAATTATCACGTGAGGGTTATAAGCCCGTGGAGCAGACATGGGAGGCCAATGGCAATGAGTATAAGAACATCATTGCTTCCTACCGGGAAGAAAAAGAACGGCGCTTAATCGTAGGGGCGCACTATGATGTAGCCGGCGACCAGGAAGGGGCCGATGACAATGCCAGTGCAGTGGCCGGTCTGCTGGAAACGGCCAGGCTCGTATCAGAGCAGCAGCCTGCATTGGACTACGGGATTGATTTCGTTGCCTACAACCTGGAAGAGGCCCCTTTTTTCACCACAGAAAAAATGGGGAGCTTTATTCATGCAAAGTCTTTGCATGACTCAGGCGTGAATGTGCTGGGCATGATCTGTTACGAGATGATAGGCTATTTCTCGGATGAACCAGGCTCCCAGAAGTTTCCTTCTGAAGAAGTGGCCAACATGTACCCCGATACCGGCCACTACATTGTGGTGGTAGGAATTGAAAAATGCCGCGAGTTCAATGCCCTGGTCCATGGTCTGATGAAAGAACGTGCAGCCATAGCCGTTGAAAGAATTGATTTTCCCGATTCAAACGAACTTGCTGCCCGATCGGATCAGAGAAATTACTGGACTTTTGGTTACGATGCCCTGATGATCAACGATACCTCATTCATGAGAAATCCCAACTATCACCAGGCATCAGATACCATTGACACCCTCGATTTTGACAAGATGACCGGTGTGGTAAGCAGCTGTTACCATGCCATCACCCATCTGGGATCATAGGACCTTTCAAGCCTCAATGTTCTTATAATATTCCACTTTATCTTTATCCGGAGCAGGGCTTACCTTCTCAAAGATCCGTTCTTTTTCCTCCTCTGTGATTTTGGTAAAAGCCCTGGCCAATTCAATTTTCTCCTGGAGGAGGGCTTTGTTCTCAGCCCCAGTGATCAGCACACTGACTGGCAATGACCAGCTGAAATTGAGGGCTTCTTCTACGCTGAGGTAACCGGGAATCACCGGCGTATCGGTCTCCCATCTTATTTCATCACCTATCTTCGTCCTCCCAAAGAACCTCCCTGCAGCCAGCGTCTTCATGGCCAGCAGGCCCAATTTGTTGTCGACTGCCACAGGAAGGACCTTCCTGACAAAACTGTGCTCGCTGGCAAAGTCCACAGGACTGAGCGGCATCTGAAGGGTAGCAAATCCTTCGAACTCCGGCAGTCTCTCCATCATGCGCAGGTGGGCATAGGGATCCTGATGCCCGGTAAATCCAATATACCTGGCTTTGCCGGATTCTTTCACAGAATGAGCCGCGTCCATCACCCCGTTGGTGATGCGGTCGTCCACATCGTCGGGACTTTGAAAAGCGTGAAGCTGAAGAAGATCCACGTGGTCGGTTTTCAGCCTTTTCAGGGAAAGGTCCACTTCTTTGAGCAAGGTCTCAGCATCAGGAGCGGTGCTTTTGGTCATCAGAAATACATGGTCCCGGTAGTTGGGGACCAGGTATTTGCCATACCTTTCCTCACTGGTTCCAGGCCCATAGCTGTGGGCCGTATCGAAGAAGCGGATACCTCCTTCAATGGCGGTTTCGATCACTTCCCGGGCATCCTTTTCCGTGGTCCAGCCAATGTGGTATCCCCCCACACCGAGCATGGTGACCTTTTCACCGGTAGACCCCAGCTGGCAGGAAGCATCATGCCGGCGGTGATTCCTGCCATGTTTCTAAGAAACTCTCTTCTGTTTTCCATACTAATAAATTTGTGTTTAAGGAAGTGTCTGTCAGATCTTCAGGTACTTTTTTAAAAGTTCTTTTCCCTGCAAAATGGCTTCCCTACCGCTGGATTCGATTCCATACCAACCCCGGTATCCTGCGTCATGACTCATTTGAATCATTTTGGCCGTGAGCGCTTCGGTGGGCTGGTTCCTGTAGGACATTCCCACCGCCCAGGGCAGCACCTTTTCGAGGTAATCCACATTGTCGAATTGATCTGAAGGACTTCGCCAGTCGGGGTAGGAACCGAAATACAGGTGATCCACTTCCTGAAAAAGGTCCACCATCCAGCTGGCATCGTTGGAAACCCCGCCATGGTTTTCAATGCACACACTGATTCCGGCCGGAACTGCGTGTTCCAGCAGCATGTGGTAGGATTCTGCCGCCCATTTCAGGGCCTCTCCCTTATCCACGTTTTCCGGTCCGCGGCAATTGGTCCGTATGGCTTTGCACCCAAGGTAATGGGCAATATCGATCCATTTGCGGTGGTTGATCACAAACTGCTTTCTCAAGGCAGGGGTGGGTTCACACCCATCCCCTTCCGCATCGATCATGATCAATACCATCGTAACCCCGTATTCCTCTGCATTCTTTCTCAAACGATTGAGATAATTCACGGTGGGTACCTCGAACAGGGTATTGACAAATTCAATCCCGTTCAGGCCAAAGTCTTCCCTGGCCACTTTCGGAAAATCCAGGGTCTTCCATTTCCCATCCCTTATTTCCTGTACCAGTGCCCACTGGGCCAGGGATATGTCATCGTGCGTCATTTGCGGTGTTGCCATGGCTTTTG
The DNA here is from genome assembly GCA_965364615.1 of uncultured Bacteroidia bacterium. GTDB lineage: Bacteria > Bacteroidota > Bacteroidia > Bacteroidales. The sequence goes on along the minus strand of CBDTYO010000046.1, from coordinate 11,054 downwards.
ATTGTAAATCCAGCGCGGGCGCCAGCATTCCGGCGGCACCCAGCAGGGCTGTTTTTTCGATGAACCCTCTTCTTGAATATTGCTTATTGTTATGCTTCATGGTCATGGTTGTTAAAGTTCCCAGCCTTTCCTGTAATTCCTTGTGAGGAATTTGTTGTGGTCTTCATTGCTGGTGATCTTCATATGCTCAGAATCATATTCCACCCTTTCACCTGCCCTCAGCGCCACAGCGGCCAGGTTGATGGCCTCGGTGACCGTGCCGGCATATTGAAAGCTTCCGGGAGACTCCTGATCCTCTTTGATGGCTTTGGCCCAGGTATTGGTGCGAGGGCCCCTTTCCCTTTCAGGAAGTTCTTTCTCACCCTGGTAAGCATTCATGAGCCTGGAAGGAATGATCTCGGGGTCTTCCCCACGAAATCCAGCCAGTATCTTTCCCTTATCGCCCACAAACATCATCCCCTCATTGGGCATGTCCCTCTTATCCTCCTTGAGTTCTTCAGGAATAATAGGCTTCATGCCCCCATCATACCAGAAAAGATCAAAAGCAGGAAGCTGCTTTTGCTCCGGGAACTCTATCTGGATCAGGCTGCAAAGGGGAAATGCCACATCATTTTCCACCCATTTATAGGTATTTCCATCCACATAACGGTGGGTGGTCCCATAGGCTTTTGCTGCCACGGGGGGAGTATCGATTCCCATGGCGAGGAACAAGGGGAAGAGGCTGTAGTGACCCATGTCTGCAATGCTTCCGCCTCCGAAATCATACCATCCACGGAACCGGTTATGGGTATAATAGGGATGATAAGGCATATCGGGTACGGGTCCCAGCCAAAGCTCCCAGTTAAAGCCGTCAGGCACGGGCTTGGATTCTTTGGGCCGGGAGGGCCATTGTTCCCAAACAGGCCTGTACGACCAGTTGTGTATCTCTTGTAAATCACCGATCACCCCCTCCTGGATCCATTTCAACACCAGGCCGTGTTCCGGTCTTTCGCTCCAGGCCAGCAGATGGGTCTTCACCTTTGACTTCTTGGCTGCCTCTATGACAAGCCTTCCTTCCGACATCCGGTTGGCAATGGGTTTGTGCGTGACCACATGTACTCCTTTTTTCATGGCAGCCAGGGCCAGGTAGGCATGGTGGTGATCGGGGGTCATGATCTTCACCACATCGATATCTGTTTCCTTTTCAAGGAGCTCGCGATAATCCTCATAGGATTTGCAACCCGAATATGAACCGGACGCCATGTTTTTACCATAGTAGGTCTCCACGTATTCCTTTCCTATGTCCCTTCCCCCGGGAATGCCCTGGTAATTGGCTCCCCAGTTGGCATCCTCCAGGGTTCTGCGGATCGAATTGCGGATCCCGTCGGCGGACCAGTCCAGGTAATCGGTGGTGAATTTGTTCACATCACAAACAGCCACCACCTGGAGATCAGGATTTCTAAGCATCTCCGGCATTTCTCTCAATCCCTGGGTGCCACAGCCAATGTTGGCGACTGTGATTTTATCGGATGGAGCCACATATCCCACACCACCCAGTACATGCCTGGGAACCACGGTAATGGATGCAGCAGCAGCGGCCGATGTGCCAATGAATTTTCTCCTGTTGATCGGATTCTTTGATTTCATAGGTTAGTAGTTAATAGGTTAGTAGTAGATGTTATGCATGGGATAAACTACGGGCGGCCCAACCTGGACATTTCCATGGAATACTCCGCTCCTCAATTTAAGGAGATATTTCCTGAAGCGCAACAGCAAATTGTTTTTGACAATGCCTGGTCCCTAGGACTCAGGGTGCGATCCTTCCTTCTGCTTATGGGTGACCGATAGTCTGGCTTTCTCTATGGCCTGCAGAATGACAAAATCTTTGTGATAACGGACATTCCCGTCCAGCAGCATTTCATTGGAAAATTGGATGGCCTTTCGTCTCACCTCCTCTGACAGAGGCTCCATTACACTTGGATAACTGTCTTTCGAATACAACATGACATGTGTTTTTTCTTCCTGTTCCTACTAATTGGACAGGATGATGCCCTTTTTGTTCATTAAAACACAAGACGCGAACTGTTTGGAACCCTGTATGGGATGAATCCATCCCGTTAAAAATGATTACAGCCGGGAAGCTAGGCCCTGTCCATGCGCGACGGGGATTCCATGACCAGCCCCTTTTGCAGCTGGGCCTGCACCACCATGGCAATGGGCCCCACCAGGAAAAGTGCATAGAAGGGGGCATAGATGAACTCATTGAGCCGCAGCAGAAATTCCACAAAGGCCACCAGGAAGGCCACCAGAACCTGGCCCTTCCGGTTTTTCACCGTGGTCGCCGGGTCGGTGATCATAAAGAAGACAAATAACTGGTACATGGGTCCGGTCAGAGGGGCTATTTCGGTGAAAAAAGTGGCCCCGGTCATGAGGCTGCGCACATAGGCAAAGAAAAGAAAAGCAAGCACATAGGTTAGGGTAATATGCAAGCGCTTGGCTTTCAGTACAATGACTATCCCAAGCGCCCAGATCACCAACATGGGAAGAAGGTTGTTGCCCCATTGGATGCTCAGTCCGGCCACGCTGAAGGGGGCGAAAAAGAACAGCCAGGACAATCCGAAGTTGGAGGGATTCCAGATATGCCTGCCATGGTACCTCAGCACATATTTCGACATGATGGAAAGCACAGCCGCCAGGGCAAAGGGCCAGAGAAAAGTGGACCGTATGAGCATGCTGATGCTGATGCCCGTAATGTAGGCACTGGATACATTCTTTTTCCACTGCCCATAGACCAGTCTGGACAGTACCAGTTCCGTGAGTATACTGGTCCCTATGGAAATGACTATGGCACTGAAACTTTCCAGGATCCCAAAACTGAGATGCCCGACCACCAGGATCAGGCTGATGAAGATGGGAGGAGCGTACTTGAATTGAAGAATCTTTGAGAAGAAGGACATAAGCTTAGTTTTCAATGATGGTATGCACTTTTCGCGCCTCGGGCTGATTGATTACCTGGGATCTTCCGCCGGGCCAGAGGATTTCCACCTTGTCCACCCGTTCATGTTTCCCCAGGCCGAAATGGAGGCGCCGCTGATTCTGCGAGCTGAATCCGATCCCCCCGGTAAGCACCTGGGCCTGCTGATGAACATCCCAATACACCGTGACGATGGCCCCAACGGCACTTTTATTCGCCTGGGTCCCGGTGAGCTCAAAACCGATCCAGTTATTTTCCGGATCGGTGTGGTTTTTATAGACCAGCAGCTTTTCATCCTGACAAGCGACCACCACATCCAACACCCCCCTGTTCCATAAATCCACCATTGCCACCGATCTGCTGTCATGGGTTTGGGACCCTGCCACTTTTTCAGAAACGTCATACATGAAGCCGGTGCCGGTATTGAGCCATATCTTGTTCCGCTGATAGCCCGAATGGCTCCTGCCCTCTATGGCAGGCCAGTTCCGCACATCAGAGATGATGGATCGGTTGCCCCCGGTCACTTTGGAATAGTCGTACCAGTAATTGGTGCCCTTTTTCCCTGAAATGAATCCATTGGCCAGGTACAGATCCAAATGCCCATCATTGTTCAGGTCCCCGAACTGGGCCCCGTAGCTCCAGCCCCCGGCTTCTATTCCTGTCACCCTGGCCTGGTTTTGATAGGATAGCTTCTCCTGATCCCATTTCGGCACCCAGAAATTATTGCCCTGCAACAACACACCTTCCTCGGTGATATTGGAAATATAAAATCCAAACCGACCCTTGTTGTAGATATCTCCGATGGATACATTCATTCCGCTTTTTGGAGAAAAGCCGATGGAGGACTCGGATCCCTGCTCCAAGAAGGATTCCCCCTGGATGTTCAGGTAGAATTCATCAGTGCCATAGTCGTTGGCCACAATGAGTTCAGGATACCCGTCCCGGTTTACATCTACTGCCCCGGCTGCCAGGGTCCACCGGGTCGAAGTCAAACCCACCTGATGGGTGACATCCGCAAATACCCCATTTCCTTGATTCTGAAACAAATAATTTCGGCCCCCATTCATGGCATACTCGAAACTCTCCGTAAGAACGGCCGTATGTTCCAGGTTCCACAAATCCAGGTCCTCAGGAAAATATCCCCCGATAAACAGATCCACAAGGCCGTCTGAATTATAATCCAACCATATGGCCGCATTGGCATTGATCCAGTCAGGAAGTCCGGAAGCCCCGGTGACAGAGACGAATCCCCTGCCCTCCTGGTTCCGGTACAATTCAGGACGCCCCCATTTGTAAATGAATACGTCTTCGTAGCCGTCGTTGTCAAAGTCCGCCCACACCGTCCCCATGGAAACCACTGTTCCTTTCCGGTTCAGATCGGCCAGGCCAAAACTGTTCCCCACCTCCCTGAAAGTTCCATCCCGTTGATTGTGATACAATGCGTTTTTGCTGCCATAGCGACTGTTGGTTACATACAGGTCATTCCACCCGTCGCGGTCAAAATCACAAATGGAAACAGATGCGCCCATGGAAGCGATCTCCGGCATTATGGGGCGGAATGCCGGATCCAGGACCGGGGAAAGATGTGTAAAGGCAATGCCGGACTGATCGGAAACCTCCTCCAGGTAGAAATCAAACAGGTTCAGCGCTGATTCCATGGAGGCACCGGCCACTGCTTTTTCAGGGGACCTGGACAAATGTTCAAGGTACAGGGGAAGACCAAGTAAAGCGATGAATACAATGGCGAGGGAAGACCTGAATACCATGCGGTTTGAAGATGTACTCCTGGATTTCAAATTGACTTCTTCTGGTTCTTTTTCTTCATCTGACGTATTACAAATTTCCTTAAGAACAAAGGGGGATATTTATAACCCACCCTGGCCATTCTTTTACCCATGCCCACATAGTCTTCCTTGCTTTCCGGCAGATTGGTCCCCAAACCGTCCACATAGCGATTATACATGCAAAATGCAGCAGCGATCAATACTGTATCATGTATATCCTCATCACTTGCCCCGGCCTTTCTGGCTTGATCGATGTGCACGGGTTTCACTTCCTTCCCTCCCAACTGAACCTGGGCGGCAATTTGAAACAGTGCTTTCATCTTATCAGATACCGGAGCCTGGGCAGGATTCAGTTTTAGGGCCGAAACAGCGAAACCCTGGTCATTCAAATGCGCACTGGCTGAAGCACTATGGGATTCATGACAGAATTCACAGTGATTCAAACTGGATACATAGGAAGCAATCAATTCCCGCTCGCCGGAACTCAGCTGTGAAGGCCCGTGCAGAAGCGTATGGGCCAGTCTGGAAAGTGCTTTCCCTGTTGCACCCTTGTAGAAAAGAAGTTCAACTATCCCTGGCTGCGGGATATTGGTGGTGATATATGTCATATGGCAGCCCCATTTAGGTTAGACTATAGGAAAACTGATCCTGACGTAAAATGTTCGAAGCACTCCTGTTAATTTTCATGCAAAATTCCACGCAAATCATCTCCAAAACAGGGCCTTTTTGCCAGAAAATCAGGACGCAACATAGGTTTCTTTTTCAGGTATTATGCAAGGATCATGGCCCCGGGGCAAATCCGGAATACCGGGGGATACCGCAATGCAGGTCTGAGCATTGTCTATCGCTGAAATCCGTCAAGAAAAAGGAATTCAACCTGAATATACCTGGGCCGTAGTTAGGTAAAAACCATATTATTCGACTATTTTTGCACCAGTGAAAGCCCCCTTGAAGGCAAGCAAGTTTCATAGGCCGGGATGTGGCAATACGGTTTGCGGTAAAATTATATAACTATCTTTATATCAAATGTTTTCGTCAGGGAAAGAGCAATCAAACAATAAGCATGAGAAAATATGGGAATCACTGCTGAAGATTTCTGAAGAAGCTCATACGGCTGTAAACATTGAAGAATTTGTTGCCACGATCCACGGAATACTCGCTGATCTGGTCGTAGCCAGGAATTTCTACATCGCCCTCTATGATAGACAATCAGGCAAATACTTCTTCCCTTATTTCGAAGATGAACAGGATAGCATTGAAACGGCGGGAGCAAACTTTGACTACGACGAATCATTGGACCTCACCCTGTATGATCTGTCTGGCACACTCACCGATTATGTGAGAAGCACCGGCAGACCCGTTCGCTTTCCCAACGAGGAAATGAACCAATTGTATGAAACGGGCCAGATCACACTATTTGGCAGCCAGTCCACTTCCTGGCTGGGGGTGCCCCTGAAGCTTTCGGGAAAAACCATGGGAGTGATGGCCGTCCAGTGTTACAACACCACGGACGCCTATTCCTTGAAGGACGAAGAATTACTGGTATTCGTTTCGGGTCATATTGCCAGGGCCATAGAAAATGTAAGGGCCGAAGAACAAATCCGAAAACAGCACATGATGGTGCTGCAGCAAAAACAGGCCATTACCGACAGCATCAGTTATGCCCGAAGGATCCAGAAAGCGGTTCTTCCTTCTACCCCCTATTTAAACAACCTGTTTACAGACTATTTCACCATATACAAACCCAAGGACATCATCAGCGGAGACTTTTACTGGGCAAGAGAAATAGAGGCCCACAGGGTGATTATCGTCGCAGACTGCACAGGCCATGGGGTTCCGGGCGCACTAATGAGCATGTTGGGGGTGACCCTGCTCAACGAGCAATTCCGGACTTTTGGCATCAGGCCACCGGGGGAGATCCTGGGACACTTAAGAAACAAAGTGAAAGAAATCCTCTTTCAGGATGGATCGGGGAACGATCAGAAGGATGGGATAGATATGGCCATAGCCATCATTGATCCTGGCGGGGAAACGCTACAATTTGCAGGTGCGAACATTCCCCTGTTTTTGGTCAGGGAGGCAAAACAGGCAGGAGACCCGGAAGAGGACCTCGCACTATCCCTGGAGAATGACGACCATCTATTGTATAGAATAAAAAGCGATAAGCAGCCCCTGGGAGTACATTGGGAAGAACGGGCTTTTACCAGTCACCGCATTAAGCTACAGGAAAGGGATTCCCTGTATATATTCTCCGATGGCTATGTGGACCAGTATGGGGGAAAAAAACGCAAGAAGTTCAAGTCAAAAAAACTCATGCGTCTGATCCTTTCCTTACAGGATGCCTCCATGGACATGCAGAAGAAATTGCTGGAAGATGCCTTTGAGAGATGGCGCGGGGGCCAGGAACAAATCGATGATGTATGTGCCTTTGGACTAAGGCTTTGATGTTGGTCTTCCCTGCCAAACGGGTTATTCCCTGTCTTTCACGCCAAACACCCGGAAGCTCATCATAATTCCCAGGTAACTGTTTGACATCTCCACGGGACTTCCGGCCTCGATCTCCACCAGGGTATTTCCCCCTATGAAGTGATACATGGCGGACAGCTTGAAGTTCCCAAAGGCGATCCCCAGTTCCGGCGCCACACCCATATTATTGCTTGCCTGTATGGATGCTGCCCCTTCTCCCGTAGCGGAGGTGCTGGCAATGGTATACCGGCCCACCCCGAGACCCACAAAGGGACGCGTTTTGCCTGTGCCGATAAAATACTCTCCCCTGAGTGAAATTGAAGCCCGGGTAGAAATTCCCACTTCCAGGTCCTGGGCATCTGTGGTAATGTTCCCTCCGAACAAGGCATCCCCTTCAAATCTTATGCCTGCAGTAATGCTTGCCCGATGGTCACCTTGGGTTCGGTAAAGGCGGCAATCCCATAGGATTTCAACTCACCGAAGGAGAGGGCGGCACCCAGACCGGCATCCAGGCGGAAACCAATATTCTGTGCGAAAAGGGCAGTGGGCAAAACCACCATCAGAACAATCATTGCTTTTTTCATGGCTTCATTGATTGGTTGATATCCGGGTTCTACGGATATCCTCCTGAAAGGTTATAAGCCATTGACGCGATCCGGGGAAAGCATGCACCGGGAAGGGATCAAAGCGGGGCAAACCAGGGCCATACAGACTTCCCGCCAGGAATTCGGTTCTGGCATGCCACGATTCTGCCAGGAATGCCTTAAATTTACCGCACCAACCCACATTGAAACCCAAGGGCCTTCGGGCCAAAAACGACATATCATGAGAAATAGAGTTTTCTTTGCTGCATTTTCAGGGCTCTTGCTGTCCCTCCCACAGGGGATGGACGGACAGGAAAAAAGTTACCCTGCCATGGAATCCATCACCCAGGCTGAGCTCCGTGACCATATCTATTTCCTGGCCTCCGATTACATGGCCGGCAGGGCCGGTCCCTCTGAGGAATATGAGATTGCCGCCCAGTATGCCGCCACCCAGTTTGCTTCGGGCGGACTGGAGCCGTTGCCCGCCGATACAGGGAACATGAATGGCTGGTTCCAGGAAGTTCCCTACCATAAAGTGACCCTCGATGAGAGTCCCACCTGGGTAATGCGCACGAAGGAAGGGGATAAGGTATTCAAGCACAACGAGGACTACAAGATCTTTGAGGGGCAGTATCTGCCGGAAGAACCCATGGAGGTGGTTTTCGTGGGATACGGCATCCACGAACCTGATTTCGGTTGGGACGATTTCAAGGGCCTCGACGTGGAAGGAAAAATGGTGGTACTCATGGCTGGAGCACCTGTGGAGAAGGAAAAACCAGTCCTGCCCGACTCCCTTCACCAAAGATACAGCTCCATGATGGGGCTACAGGCCAAGGCCATGCCCATCATCAGACAAAGGCCTGCGGCCGTTATCCTGTCCCTGGACAAACAGCTGAGTGCCATGCTCCCCTTTGACCGTATGCCCAGCCAGTTGAAAGAAGAAATATACCTCTACCAGGGGCCGGTGGGAGAACAGGGCGATTTGCGGATCCCCATGATCTACCTGGTCAGGGATGAACTGCTGCAGACCCTCTTCCAGGACCAGAAGACCGGTCCGGCCCTAATCAATGAGGAGGGGATGAAAAAATACAAGACTTTTGTACTGAAGGATCTTATGGTCGAGACCCGCTTCCCGGTGAAGGAGCGACAGGAGCTTACCCTGAAAAACGTGGTGGCCTATGTCCCCGGCACCGATCCGGATTTGAGCAAGGAGTACATCGCAGTGGGAGCACACCTCGATCATGTGACACTTCCCGCCGGGCAGGTGGCCAACGGTGCAGACGATAACGCCAGCGGCAGTGCAGGGGTGCTGGAGATTGCCGAGGCTGTGGCCCTGGACCCGCCCCGGCGCTCTGTGGTGTTCATCACCTATACGGCGGAAGAGATGGGATTGCAGGGTTCCCATTATTTTGTGAATGCCGGTCCCCTGGCGCTGGAAAATATCAAGTTCAATGTGAACCTCGACATGATCGGCCGCACCACGGAGGAAAACAAAGAAACCCGCAGCCATTATGTGCTGGGCTCCAGCATCTACGAAGCCGGACTGGTCCCTTTTATTTCGAGGATCAATGAGGCCACGGTCCAATGGCCCCTCATCTTCGATTTCCAGCACAGCTACTCGGGTTCCAGCGATCATGCCAGCTATTCGGACCAGGGGATTCCCTCCTTCTTCTTTTTCTCCGGCAGTCACAAAGACCTCCACACGGGGGGCGACGATCCGGAAAAGATCGAATATGACAAGGCGGAGAGCATTTCCCGGCTGGCTTACCTGATCACCATGGAACTGGCCAATATGGACGAGGTCCCCGACTTTCGGAAAAGCGAATGAAAATTCCACTATTTTTAAGTGGTCTTTCTAAGGGCTAAGGGTCCATGCGCAGGAAATTAAGATTTCGTCAGAAACTGTTTCTCAACTTCTCCATCATCTTTGCGGTGTTTACGGTGTTGGTGCTGATCTTCCAGTTTGAACGGGAACGGAATTTCCGCAGAACCAATTTCGAGATCACGCTGGACAATCTGGCCCAGCTTAGCTACGGATTCTACCGGAACGAGGGCCTCTATGAGGAAAAGAATTTCTGGATCATCGACTCTCTATCGGCCCTGAGCTCCGACCTGGATATCAGGGTGAGCATCATCGACCGTGAGGGTACCGTTTTATTCGACAGCAAGGTCCCCGATGTGGCCAGCATGGAAAACCACATCGGGAGACCCGAGGTGCAGGAGGCCATGAGAAACGGGACCGGGGCCAATATCAGGCGTTCCGCCACCACGGGTCTGGATTATTATTATTATGTGCGAGCCTATGCGGATGTTTTCGTCAGGGTGGCCGCCATTTATGATGTAAAGGTCCGCGAGAGCCTGCACGTGGAAAAGCTATTCATTGCCTATTTGGTCCTTCTGTTTGTGGTATTCGCTGTCGTGCTGATGATCATCACCCGGCGAACCGCGGAAACCATCACCAAATTGAAAGACTTTTCCATTCGCCTGAGAAGCGGACAGGAAGCTCCTGAAACTGTGGAATTCCCCGATGATGAATTGGGTGTGATCAGCAGCCAGATCACTTCCATATACAGGGATCTGAGTAAGGCCCGGCAGGAGATCCAGGACGAACAGGAGAAACTTTTCGCCCATTTGAATACCCTGAATGAGGGGATCGCCTTCTTCACCCCTGAAAGAAAGAATATCCTGACCAACCAGCAATTCATCCAGAATCTGAACCTGGTTTCCGGACGTTCCGCCCTCACGGCGGAAGAGATCTTCGAACTGCCCATCATGGCCCCTGTGGTACAATTCATTGACCGGACGCTGAACACTCCCGAAAGCATCCAGGCCGAAGAACCCCCTGCCATTGAAAAGGTGATGGAACGCAGCTCAAAATACTTCAAAGTGAAGTGCATGTTCTTTGCCGACAGAAGCTTCGAAATCGTAATTATCAATACCACACCGCTGGAGAAGCGCAAACTGATCAAAAAGGAGATGACCTCCAACATAGCCCATGAGCTGAAAACCCCGGTCACTTCCATCCTGGGATACCTGGAGACCATTCAAGACAGGGATATCCCTGAGAAGCTCAGGAACCGGTTTTTAAAAAGGGCCCTGCGCCAGACAGAGAGGCTTTCCAACCTCATCGAAGATATTTCAACCCTGGATAAGATCGATGAGGCAGGCGAAAGCTACTTCATAGAATCCGTCAGGATTCGAAAAATCGTGGATGAAGTGCACGAGCACCTGAAGCTGAAACTGGACGCCATGGGGATCAGGGTAAAC
>CBDTYO010000045.1:0-15024 GCA_965364615.1 uncultured Bacteroidia bacterium | reverse complement strand
ACCACATGCTTCGCATGGCGATTACCCTGCTTAGGATTACCACATGCTTCGCATGCAGTGATCCCAGGAGGGAGAACCTGCAAAGACCTCAAGATCCCAAATGCACTGCGTGCATTTTGTTTTTTATTTGCGCCATCCCTCACGCAAACAAGTTTGGTTCGGGCTGCCACAAATAAAAAATCCGCGCCGTAAAGCGCGGATCTTGAGGTCCTTGCGGAGGAAGAGGGATTCGAACCCCCGGTACCTTGCGGTACAACGGTTTTCAAGACCGCCGCATTCGACCACTCTGCCATTCCTCCGGGCGCGAAATTAGTAAAATTTTGGGATTCTGTTTGAAAATTGAATTGACATTAATGGATGTTAGCATTGACGGACAGTTCAGGCGATTTGGTCGAAAAATATCGATGAGTGGTCCATATGTTCGGTTTTTGGGCGGTTTCTTATTTGGATTTTGTTTAAAAACTCAGTATTTATATACATTTCAGCGTTTTTTTTGGGCGTGTTCTTGTCCGGCTTTAAGAAAAAATTATATTTGTATAGAATTTGGCTAGAAAAGTTTGAAAACATTTACTAACCCTTAAATTTCATTTATTATGAACAAAGCACAATTAATAGATGCTATTGCTGCTGAGGCCAACCTCACAAAGGCAGATGCGAAGAGGGCACTCGACGCTTTCATCGCTACCACCACTGGTGCATTGAAGAAAGGTGACCGTGTTGCCTTGGTTGGATTCGGATCATTCTCAGTTTCTGAAAGAGGTGCAAGGACCGGCCGCAACCCACAGACTGGCGCAGAAATTAAAATTGCTGCCAAGAAGGTTGTGAAATTCAAAGCTGGAAGTGAGCTTGGAGACGCTGTCAAGTAACAATATTTGAACTGCAAGAAAAAGGGGGCATTGCTCCCTTTTTTTTTGCCAAGTTTTGGAGGATGGATAAATACACGCTGGATCTCATGGATCATCTCTCAGGATTTGTGACTGAGAACAGGCTATCTCTTTTCAGAAAGGTTTTGGGAGATCGCACCAGGTATATCACTGTATTACTGGAAGATATATACCAATCTCAGAATGCATCGGCGGTGCTGAGAACCTGTGATTGCACAGGGGTTCAGGATGTACACATTGTGGAGCAACAAAATGAATATGAAATCAACCGGGATGTGGCGCTGGGTTCGAACCAGTGGTTAAACCTGCACTATTACAATGAGGGCAAGGATAATATTGCTTCCGCCGTGGAATTTTTGAGAAAACAGGGATATCGCATTGTGGCCACTTCTCCTCACAAGGAAGGGAGTACTCCGGAATCCTTCGACCTGGAGCGGGGAAAGGCTGCTTTGCTCTTCGGAACCGAATTGAACGGACTCACGGATCGTGCCCTTGAGCTGGCTGATGAATATATCCAGATCCCCATGGTGGGTTTTACCGAGAGTTACAATATTTCTGTCTCAGCAGCCCTTGTGCTCTACTCCCTGAGGAAGCGCCTGGAAAGCTCATCACTGGAGTGGAGAATTAATGAAGAGGAGCAGAACGAGTTGTTGCTGCATTGGTTGCGGACCAGCATCAGGTTGTCCGGTCAAATCGAGGCCAAGTTCCAAAAAGAGTATCCTTTGGATTTTTAATCTGGGATTATCAATGGAATACGTAGTTTTAGTTATCTTTGATAAACAGTTACTTTTCGTGGATAAGAAAGTACCTTTACAAGATTAAAACATTTCGCCATGAATTGCATGATCATAGACGATGATACCCTGTCGAGGAGAATTATCGAGGAATTTATACAGAAGACCGACGGACTGGAGCTGATTTCATCAAGCGGGGATCCGGTTGAAGGAATCAATCTGCTCAAGAAACATGATGAAATTCACCTGATATTTTTGGATATTGAAATGCCCGAAATGACGGGCATTGAATTGCTCAATACCCTGAAAAACCCCCCACAGATTATCATTGTTTCCTCCAAAGGAAAGTACGCTGTGGACTCCTATGAGTATGATGTGACCGATTATCTGCTGAAACCCGTGGATTACGGCCGTTTCTACAGGGCAGTCTCCAAAGCTTTTAAGCGATTTGAGTTGATGACCGCTGAGCAGCTGGGCAAAGATGAGATCTTTATCAAGAAAAACGCCACCCTGGTCAAGCTTAAATACGATGATATTTTCTGGGTCGAGGCCCTGGAAAATTACGTGATCTTCAATACTTTCACGGATAAGTACACCATACATTTTACCATGAAGGCCATTGAGCAGAAGCTCCCTGCCAATAAGTTTACCCGTGTCCACCGATCCTACATCGTGAACACTTCCTGCATCAATGTCATTGAAGATAACTCCGTGATCATCAAGGTGGAGGATGGTGTCAAGTCGATTCCCATCGGAAAATCCTACAAGGAAAAACTGATGCGCGACATCAACCTGATCATCAAGTAAACATGTATTCCAATCGACAGTTGTTCCTGCGTCACGTGGCGCAGACTTCTGATTCATCCCTTCAGTTTGAAATCGAACGAGCCGAGGGGATCTTTTTTTATGATACTTCCGGCAAAAAGTATCTGGACCTGGTTTCCGGAGTGTCGGTATCGTCACTGGGCCATGGGCATCCTGTGGTGATCCGGGCCGTGAAGGATCAGGCAGAACGATACCTGCATACCATGGTTTACGGGGAGTTTGTGCAGTCTCCTCAGGTAAAGTATGCGGAATGGCTGGCCAGCAGACTACCGGAAGGCCTGGACAATATTTTTTTCGTCAATTCGGGCAGTGAGGCCATTGACGGCGCCATGAAACTGGCCAAACGAAGCAGCGGAAGGGGGAATTTCCTTGCTTTTGAAAGGGCCTACCATGGGAGTACCCACGGTGCCATGAGCATTTTGGGAGATACCCACATGCGTTCCGGCTACCTGCCTCTATTGCCCGGGATCAAGCACATACGTTTCAACTGCGAAGAGGATCTTGAGCTGGTGGATGAAAAAACGGCTGCAATCATCCTGGAACCCATACAGGCCGAAGCAGGGATCATCGAACCTGAGAACGATTTTCTATCCAAAGTCCGCGCACGCTGTGACCTTGCAGGAGCCCTGATGATCCTGGATGAGATCCAGACAGGAATGGGAAGAACCGGGAAGTTGATGGCCTTTGAACATTATGGTGTGGTGCCCGATATTCTCTGTGTGGCCAAGAGTTTTGGGGGAGGAATGCCGCTGGGTGCCTTTATAGCCCCGAAAGCGCTGATGCATCAATTAACTTTCGATCCGCCATTGGGGCAAATCACCACTTTTGGGGGACATCCCCTGAGCTGTGCAGCTGGACTGGCTGCCCAGAAGGTGGTGGAGCAGGATGGCCTGATGAATCATGCAGTCGAGATGGAGAGCAGGTACCGCAAGGGATTGAAACACCCTTTGATCAGGGGGATCAGGGGAAAGGGATTGTTTCTGGCTGTCAGGCTGGTCAGTGAGGTGGATGTAAGCCGGTTTATTGCAAGGGCCTTTGAAAACGGACTGGTGATAGACCAGTTTCTTTTTTCGGATGATTCTTTCAGAATCGCTCCCCCCCTGATTATCTCTGAGGAAGAGGCAGATTTCTCCATGGAACGCGTACTGGCTACCCTGGATGATGTGATGAAATAAGAAAATGAGAGATTCTTCGTTCATAGAGTAATATGGCCAGAACCTATACTTTATTTTCAGCCCTTCTTTTGGCTGTATCGATCCAGGCTCAGCAGCCCGAATACCTGGAACTGGTAAAATCCGAATCCCAACTGAAAGGACTGTTTAATCAGCTATATTCCGACACTCTGTCAGAGTTGAACCCGGTACTTGACTCCATCAGGGCGGTGATGCGTGTGGCTCTGTCTGAAACGGGTTCCATGGACTTTCCCTGGGGGGGACTGGACCGGATTGGGAAGGTGGACTCAGAGGACCGCAGTATCAGGATCTTTACCTGGCATGTGATGGATGATCCTGATCATTATCGCTATTTTGGGTTCATCCAGGTGGCTTTGAGAAAAGGAAAGGTCAGGTTGTTTGAACTGGAGGACAATGGCAAGGCCCAACGGGGGATCATGAAACTGGACCAGAGCACCGAAGATTGGTATGGAAAACTGTATTACCAGATCCTCACCACCAAACATAAGAGAAAAACATTCTATACCCTGATGGGAATGGACTTCAACGATTCGCGTTCCACCATCAAGAGCGTGGAGGTGATGGAGCTGCATCGGAACCAGCCACGTTTTGTGAAAGAAATGTTTTTCAATGGCCGCGACAAGGTCGACCGCGTGGTGCTCGAGTATAGCGACCAGGTGAGCATTTCTGTCCGCTACGATCCCGACCTGGATATGATCACCTATGACCACCTGGTGCCCCTCCATGCCGTTTACAGCAACAATTACGAGTTTTATACTCCCGATGGCTCGTTCGACGGGCTTGAATTCTCCGACGGACTCTGGAACCGGCGAAGGGATGTGGATGCAAGGAACAGGGACTGACAATCCGTCAGTATTCGGCGATTGGCATATCATTTGTCACATGGGTGACCGGATGTAAAACCTAAATTTTTTGAACGATGCAGAAAGGTAAGATCAATGTTACCACGGAGAACATTTTTCCAATCATTAAGAAATTCCTCTATTCGGAACACGAGATATTCCTGCGGGAGCTGATTTCCAATGCAGTGGATGCCACACAAAAGCTTAAGACACTGGCTTCGGTGGGCGAGTTTAAAGGGGAATTGGGTGACCTGACCATCAGGGTAGAGCTGGATAAAAAGAAGAAAACCCTGACGGTAAAGGATGCAGGCATAGGCATGACGGCCGAAGAGGTGGAAAAGTACATCAATCAGATCGCTTTCTCCAGTGCAGAAGATTTCATGGAGAAGTACAAAAAGGACAGCAATGCCATCATCGGGCATTTTGGCCTGGGTTTTTACTCCTCATTCATGGTGTCAGACAAGGTGGAAATCGACACCCTTTCCTGGCAGGAAAAGGCAAAAGGGGTGGCCTGGAGCTGTGACGGCAGTCCTGAATTTACCCTGGATGAAACCGACAGGAAGGACCGGGGAACCAGCATCACCCTTCACCTCGATTCCGACAGCGCGGAATTCCTGGAGGAACGCAGGATCAGAGCGATGATTGAGAAATACTGTAAGTTCCTGCCTGTGGAGATTGCTTTTGGCAAGGAGAAAGAGTGGAAAGATGGCAAGGAGATTGAAACCGAGAAGGACAAGATCATCAATGATACCAAGCCTTTATGGACCCTTCCCCCTTCGGAAGTGAAGGAGGAGGACTACGGAGCCTTCTATCGCAGGCTTTATCCCATTGGAGATGAACCCTTGTTCAACATCCACCTGAATGTGGATTATCCCTTTACCCTTACTGGGATCCTGTATTTTCCGCGCATCAAGAACAACATTGAGATCCAGAAGAACAAGATACAACTGTACAGCAACCAGGTATTTGTGACCGATTCGGTGGAAGGAATCGTTCCCGAGTTCCTGACCCTGCTACACGGGGTGCTGGATTCGCCGGACATTCCCTTGAATGTTTCAAGGTCCTACCTGCAGAGCGATAGCAATGTGAAGAAGATATCCTCGCACATCACCAAAAAAGTGGCCGACAGGTTGGAGGAGATCTTTAAGAACGACCGGGAACAATTTGAAAAGAAATGGGACGACCTAAAACTGTTCATAGAATATGGAATGTTATCGGAGGAGAAATTCCACGACCGGGCAGAAAAATTTGCCCTTTTGAAGAATGTGGACGGAAAATACTTCACATTGAAGGAGTACGAAGAACTGATCAAGAAAGAACAGACCGATAAGAACAAGACCCTGGTATACCTTTATGCCACCGACAAAGAGGAGCAGTTCAGCTATATCGAAGCGGCCAGGGCCAAAGGATATGATGTGTTGCTGATGGATGGCCAGCTCGACACCCATTTCCTGAACCACCTGGAAACCAAACTAAAGGACTCCCGTTTTGCCAGGGTGGATTCAGAGATCGTGGACAAGCTGATAGAAAAGGAGGATAGCCGGGAGTCCACACTTACGCCGGAGCAGAAGAGTGACCTGACCCCGGTCTTTCAGGCGCATCTTCCCGGACAGGAAATGACCTACCTGGTCAGTTATGAATCGCTGTCAGAAGCGGATCAGCCTGTGATGATTACCCAGAGCGAGTTTATGCGACGCATGAAGGACATGCAGGAGATGAGCGGACAGGCATCCATGTATGGCAATTTCCCGGATTCCTACAACCTGGTGGTCAATGCCAACCATCCGCTGGTGGCAAAGATCATGGAGCAGACCGAAAAGAAACTGGGCAAGAAGCTGGAGGAACTCCGTGCCGAGAAGAAAGGCCTTTCAGAAGAGCAACAGCTGCTCGAAAAAGCCAAAGAAGGCAAAAAAGAGGAAGAAGTTCCCCAGAGCGAGAAGGACCAGATGGAGGAGGTGAACAAGAAACTGAATGCCCTGGAAGACAAGCGAATCGAAATGCTGAAAAAGCATGGCAAAAGCCAGAAGCTGGTGAAACAGCTCATCGACCTGGCCCTGCTGGCCAACAATCAGTTAAAGGGAGAGGAGCTGGCCGCCTTTGTGAAAAGGAGCGTGGAACTGATCAAGTAGATCCTAAAAGAACAAGGTTTTTACCTCCTGTTTCAGGTAGTCGATGGCCACCTGGGACGGGGGGTTTTTTAATTCTGAGAGCCTTTCCAGAATCAGTTTGCCCAGGGTGGTTCCGGGGGCATCGGGCTTGACCTCCCTGGCAGTTTCATTCACCAGGTTGATCACCTGGTTTTTGGCCGATTTCATCTTATCCCAGGCTTCGGTACTGATATAGGTTTGCTGGGCGATGTTGTGCTCAAATTCGGAGGTGATGTTACTCAGAAGCTCCTGCTGCAATTGCCGGGCTGAGAAGTCGGAACGACTGATCCTCAGGATCATGCTATCCGGGGAAATCCGCTCCAGCAAAAGGATGCTGCGCTCATAGGCCTGCAGTCGCACCGGAAGAATATCGTCGGTGAGGTGCATATTGAACTCGCTTTTCCTTCTTTTATCCTCGTTGCGCGACCAGGTTCTGAGCATCACCAGAACGGTCAGGAAAACCACCAATGCGGGCAGGGTGTACTTTAGGATTTCAAGCAAAACTTCCATGTTGATTAATTTTTGAAACTTGATCTACGCAATATTAACGCAAATTATCACGAAAAGCGTATTTTTGGTCCTTGAAAACCCATTGTCAACATTTAAAAAACAATAGTCTATGGAACAGCTTTCAGCAAGAATTAATTCCCTGGCCCCATCGGCCACCATCGCCATGAATCAGAAAGGGCGTGAATTGAAGGAAAAAGGAGTTGACGTGATCAACCTCAGTGTAGGAGAACCTGACTTTATGACCCCCGACCATATCCGGGAGGCTGCCAAAAAAGCCATTGACGGCAACTGGCACCACTATGCGCCGGTGGCGGGGTACCCTGATCTGCTGAAAGCCATTGTGGAAAAGTTCAAACGGGAAAACGATCTCGATTATAAAACATCCAATATCATGGTCAGCGTGGGTGCCAAGCACTCCCTGGCCAATGTAATGATATGCCTCATTGATAAGGGAGAAGAAGTGATTGTGCCGGCCCCTTATTGGGTGAGTTATGCCGAGCAGGTAAAGATTGCCGAAGGGGTGAATGTAGTCGTGGATACCGCGGTGGAGGATGAATTTAAAATGTCGGCCCAGCAACTGGAAGCAGCCATCACTCCCAAAACCAAGGCCTTGTTGCTCTGTTCGCCCTCCAACCCCACCGGCAGTGTGTATACCAGGGAGGAACTGGCCGAGCTGGCTGCAGTCATAGCCAGACACCCCCAGGTGTATGTGATTGCCGATGAGATCTACGAGCACATCAATTTTGTGGGCGGTCACGAGTCCATTGCCCAATTCGACGAGATAAAGGACCGCTGCATCATCATCAACGGGGTGTCCAAAGGATATGCCATGACGGGGTGGCGGATCGGGTATATGGCCGGACCTGAGTGGCTCGTAAAAGCCTGTGGCAAACTGCAGGGTCAGATGACCTCGGGAGCCACCTCCATCGCCATGCGGGCAGCCCTGGAAGCGCTTACCGGCGACCAGAGCTGTGTCACCGAAATGCGCGATGCATTTTTGCGCCGCCGGGATCTGATCCTGGGGCATGTCTCCCAGATTGAAGGCGTTAAGTGTCCAACACCGGGAGGAGCGTTTTACGTGTTTCCTGATTTCAGTGCGTACCTGGGAAAATCGGCAGGCGACCGCAAGATCGAAACGGACATGGACCTTTGCATCTATCTTCTTGAAGTAGGTCATATTGCCACCGTTCCGGGATCCGCCTTTGGCAAGGATGGCTGTGTCAGGATCAGTTATGCCAACTCCGATGAGAACCTGGAGAAGGCCATGACGCGCCTGAAGGACGCACTGGCAGCACTTAACTAGCCTCAGGCAATTTTCTCGGTGCTGATTTTTGTTGCTTGCAACAAAAAGTAGGCACCTCGCAAAACAGCCTTTCGACTGACAATGAGGCTGACCATTGCGCAAGAAAGAAAGGATGAAGAGGACCGCTTTGGGACACCGGGGCGGTCTATTTTCAATGTAAGGGAAACGATTTCTGATACTTTTGCGTTAAAAGAAAAGTAATCCTAGATGCTTATGTACGAAAGAAGACGGACCAAAGGGATGGCAACAGGGGTAAAGATCTCCATGTCCATGGTTTTTCTGGGACTGGTGGTCATGTCGATCCTGGTCTATAAACTTTATGCCAGGATATTTGTGAGCAATGTGGCCCTGGAGGCAGAGCAGGAAATCGTTTATATCCCCACCGGTTCGAACTTTGAGTTTGTGCTGGAGGAACTGGAGCAACGGGGCATCATAGAGAACCAGCGGTCATTTCGCTGGGTGGCCCGGAAGAAAGAGTATGACAAAAATGTAAAGCCCGGGCGCTATAAAATTCGAAACGGCCTCAGCAATAATGATCTGGTAAACATGTTGCGCCTGGGAAAGCAGGATCCGGTCATGGTGGTTTTTAACAATGTTCGATCTCTCAATCAACTGGCTGGCAGGGTGGCCCCCTATTTTGAAGCCGATTCTGCAGATTTCGCCGACTACCTAAACGGCAATGAGCTGCCCGCCAAATATGGTTTTGAGGCCGCCACATTTACCTCCATGTTCATTCCTGAGACCTACGAATTTTTCTGGAATACCTCACCTGAAGATTTTGCAGAGCGAATGAAGCGGGAGTACGATAAGTTCTGGGAAGGGGAACGTGATCGCAAAGCCGGGAAACTGGATATGACGCGCGAGGAAGTGGTCACCCTGGCCTCCATTGTGGATGAAGAAACCCTCTATGATGATGAAAATGCCAGGGTGGCAGGGCTTTATTTGAACCGCCTGGAGAGTGGGATTCCATTGCAGGCAGATCCCACCCTGAAGTTTGCCCTGGGTGATTTTGCCAGGCAACGGATCCTGAACAAGGACAAGGAGATCGATTCCCCTTATAACACCTACAAATACAGAGGGCTCCCTCCCGGACCCATCACCATTCCTTCTGTATCGGCCATCGACGGGGTACTGGACCATGAAAAACACCAGTATTTATACATGTGTGCGAAAGCGGATTTCAGCGGTTATCACGCCTTTGCCCGCAGTTATTCCCAACACATGAAAAATGCCAGGCAATATCAGCGGGAGTTGAACAAGCGCAGAATCTACAAGTAGTAATCCAGGATCAATCAGATCACCTGTACCTCTCGCTCCAGATCGATCCCGAATTGCTGGTCCACTTCCTCGCGGATCATTTCGGAGAAATCAAAGATCTCCCTGCCGGTGGCGCCGCCGTAATTCACAATTACCAGGGGTTGGGTGGGCCAGGTACCCACTTCTCCTCGCCGTTTGTCCTTCCAGCCGGCTTTCTCGATCAGCCAGGCAGCAGGAATCTTCACCATGTTATCTTCATCAGGAAAATAGGGGATCTCACGATGCTCCACCCTGATGCAATTATAGATGGCCCGGCCTACCCTGGGATTTTTGAAGAAACTGCCCCCATTTCCAAACCGTTTGGGATCGGGCAGTTTCGACTTCCTGATGTGTATGATGATGTTTCGGAGATCCCCCGGGGTTTTTCCCCTGGCGTCGGTGAAGGCCTTCCGGACCTGCCCGTAATCGAGCATCAGGTTCGGGGTTCTGCTCAGGCGAAATGTGACATGGGTAATGAGGTACCTGCCCCGGCCTTCCTGTTTGAACAGGCTGTTCCTGTAGCCAAACCTGCAAGCTTTCCCGTCCATTTTCACCGCCTGGTTCTTATGCAGATCCCACGCTTCCAGCCAGGCAAACCTGTCCTTGAGCTCCACCCCGTAAGCCCCTATGTTTTGAATGGGAGCAGCCCCCACAGATCCGGGTATCAGGGAAAGATTTTCCAGTCCAAACCAACCTTCCTGGATAGCATAACTGACCCATTGGTCCCAGCTCTCAGCAGCTCCGACACGGACCAAGACCTGCTCCCCGTCATCTTCGACTACCTCAATTCCCTTGAAGGCCGGATGAATCACCAAACCCTCAAAATGGTCCGTAAAGAGCATATTGCTCCCTTCCCCGAGGATGAGTTTGGGAAGCTCCTGGATCTCCTCCATTTCCAGGAGGTCAGCCAGGGACTGTAAATCTGTAATGCTGCAGAACCTGGCTGCTTTGATATCCAGGCCAAAGCTGTTCAGCGCTTTCAGGGAATACTCTTTATGCAATTCATTCATACAATAAGCAACTTGGAGGGATCCCATAAATATAAGAATGATTTGTTCCTATACCACCACGGGTTTTCATATCTTTCTTACCTTCGTTTTGCAGCTGTGAAAAGAGTTTACATATCTGTGATCAATGACCTGGCCACGGACCAGCGGGTGCACCGGGTGGCAAAATTACTGGCCGAAGAGGGGGTGGAAGTAATCTGCATCGGGCGCAGCCTGCCCGGCAGTCCCGACCCAGAAGAGCTTCCATTTCACATCGAGCGTTTCCGGATGCTCTTTCAGCATGGTCCTCTTTTCTATGCCTTCTTTAACTGGCGGTTGTGGTGGAAACTCCTGTTTGCCAGAAGACCAGACCTGGTGATATCCAATGACCTGGATACGCTTCCTGCCTGCTATCTTGCAGCAAAAATCAAAGGGATCCCCCTGATTTATGACAGCCATGAGTTCTTTACCGAAACCCCTGAACTAATCCACCGGAAAAGGGTCAGGGCAGTCTGGCTTGGGATCGAAGCGTTTTTGTTGCCGAGGATCAGCCATGCGGTGACGGTAAATGATTCCATAGCCACCTTTTACAGAAGATTGTATGGAACCCCATTCAGGGTGGTAAGGAACATGCCGGAGAGAAAAAAGTGCAAGGCCCGCGAGGGGCAGTCTGAATGGGGGCATGGAGTTCAGATGATCATTTACCAGGGTGCATTGAATGTGGGAAGGGGGCTCGAGGTGATGATAGATGCCATGCAGTATCTGCCCGGGGCCCGTTTGGTAATTGCCGGAACAGGTGACATTGAGGCTGAACTGAAAGAAAGGATGGTGGCTAAGGGGGTCCAGGAGCGGATTGAATTTGCAGGGAGGTATTTGCCAAAAGATCTGTGGGGCCTTACCATGCAGGCCGATCTTGGGATATCCCTGGAGGAAGACCGGGGCTTAAATTACCGTTATGCCTTGCCGAATAAGATTTTTGATTATATACAGTGCCGGGTCCCCGTGTTATGTTCTGCACTTCCCGAAATGGCATGGATTGTCGATTCCTATGGCGTGGGAAAAACCACCTTGGAACGGGATCCGGAGAAACTGGCCCGAATCATTGGCGATATGTTGAAGAAGAGCGCCGCAGGTGCCTGGAAAGAAGCATTGGAAAAGGCCGCAGAGGATCTTTGCTGGGAAAGGGAATCTGAGGTATACCGCGAATTACTGAAAGAATGTGGTGTGATCGATCCACCATGATAACAAAAGTCCTCCCATTCCGTTATATTCCTGTAGTTGAAAGTCAAATGATGAGCATACGAAAATATTTTAGCCTGTTCCTGTGGATGTTGCTTTTTCCGACAGGGATCCGGGCCCAGGTGAATTTTATAGAAGTGAGCACCCTTCAGGAGATGGAAGCTGTCCAGAAACAGGCTTCTGACCAGATGCTGATGTTGTTTGTGGATGTATATGCCACGTGGTGCGGACCCTGCAAAATGATGGATCAGCAGGTTTATACTGATCCTATAGTCGCTGAATATATGAATGCCCATTTTGTGAATGTGCGTCTCGACGGAGAGGGTGAATATGGCGTACAATATGTGGCTGAGCAGCAATTGGAAGGTTATCCCACCATGTACATTTTCAGTGATGACGGAGAAAGAATCAGTAAAATAGTGGGATTTACGCCCTCAGATGAACTTGTGCTATCCCTGAAATCGACCTCGGAAGGATATCAGAGTGTGAAGAAATACAGGGCATTGCATGCACAGGGAACCCTGGATGCCGAAGCCTTTGCAGACTACATTGATGTGGTTCGGAACATGGGCAACCCTGAACAGGCCGATATGCTGGCTGACGAATACATGGAAAAGGTAATGGATCCCAGGCTTTCCGACAATGACATCAGGGTAGTGGCTTACCACATGGACCTGGATGATGTCTGGTGGAATACCTTTGCCGCTGACAGGGAACGCCTGAAAGGAATCCTGGGAGAGGATTATCTTCCAGCCATGGAAAATATCTACAACAGCACCCTGATCAAGGCAGTGGAGGAGGATCGCATCGACCTGATCAGTAAATTGGCCAATGAGCTTAGTCCCCTGGTGGAGCAGGAGACGGAGTCCTGGGACCTGAGATCCCTTCCTTTCATCCAATACTATTACTACTCCGAACGAACAGAGGACCTGATCCAGTATGTGGATCAACGTTTTGCCTCTGACCGCAAGGGAGATCACAGATGGCTCTTTGGAGCAGCCTCGCAGATCACCGACATGGATCAGCAGGCCCAGACCGAATCGCTGCTGAAGAAGGAGGAGGAATGGTTCGCTGCCTGCATCGAGCTGGAGGAGCATTTTGATTATTTCTTCTACCAGGGAATGGTGCAGTTTTTTCTGAAAGACCGTGCAGATGCCAGGGACTCCTTTTTAAAAGCGGAATCCATGGCCAGTACCCCGGAGCAGCAGGAACTTATTGCCCAGGTGCTCGGCTTCGTCAATGGCCGGTAGGTTCCATATTGTGTTTCTGAAGAGGAAAAGCTATTTTTGGATCACCCAAGAACCAAAATAAGCTGCCATGAAATCTCCCCTGAGTTTTGTCCTGATTCTCTTAATAGCCTTGCTGGGATCCTGTTCGGGAGGATCTGGAGATCTTTCCAGATACGGACTGAAAGGAAAAGTAAAAGAATTTAAGGAGTTCCAATGTGATCCCACCTATGACAATGATCATTGGGTGGCAAGCGACAGATGCGAACAAGGCTTCAGGCTTTTGGAATTTAATGGCAAGGGACAATACTTGCGGTCCATGATCATGAGCCTGGACGATGATACCCTGAACATGGTAGTCCCGAAAAGGGAGAATGAAAACCTGGTGGAGGAGGTGTATTATACAAGGGAATATTTAACGCCCAGGCATTCCCGCCTGGTGCCTGTTTCCAGGACCATCATGGACCGGGTATCCGATAAGCAGGTCAATTTTGAGGTCTGGCAAAATGAACAGATGCGCTATGAGGGGGCCACTTACTATGATTCCAAGGGAAGGGTGGACCGGCAGGTTCAGGTAGTCAATGGCCGGGAGGTCATGATTCACAATGTATATGAAAAGGTCCTTCTGATCGAAATGTACCAGGAGGAAAAGGATGGCTCCCGTTCGGCCGCTCAACAATACGAATATGGGGAGTTTGACGAGAAGGGGAATTGGACCCTGCGGCTGGTCTATTCGGGCGATGAAAAGATCAAGCCGGAACTGGCCATTACCCGGGAAATCGTGTACTATTAGCGCCTAGCTAAATACCCAGCAGGAATTGTTCGGGAGATTGTGCTCCAAAAATCATTCGGGCCGGTTCTTCAAGCAGTTCTTTCACGGTGAGCAGAAAACTCACTGAATCTTTTCCGTCGATGATCCTGTGGTCGTAGCTCAGGGCCAGATACATCATGGGCCTGATTTCCACCTTGCCCTTGATGGCCACGGGACGTTCAAGAATATTGTGCATGCCCAGGATCCCCGATTGGGGGGGATTAAGGATGGGGGTGGACAGCATGGAGCCATAAATACCCCCGTTGGAAATGGTAAATGTACCTCCGCTCATCTCCTCGATGCTGAGCCGGGCCACACGTGCCCTGCCTGCCAGGTCGGCAATGGTCTTTTCGATTTCGGCCAGCGTGAGTATCTCAGCATTCCTGATCACCGGCACCATCAAACCCTTATCGGTCTGAACGGCGATCCCGATATCACAATATTTGGGCGAGACCACCTCTCCGCCATCCAGGTAGGAATTCACCGCCGGGAACTGCTTTAATGCCAAAGTGACGGCCTTGGTGAAAAAGGACATGAAACCGATCTTAATGCCATGCTTTTCCACAAACTGCTCCTGGTGTTTTTTCCTTATGGCCATGATGGCGCTCATATCCACTTCGTTGAAGGTGGTAAGCATGGCGGTTTCGTTTTTCACGGCCACCAGTCTCTCTGAGATTTTCTTTCTGAGCTGGCTCACCTTCTTCCTTTCTTCTTGCCGGGAGGCTTCCTGCTGGGGTTGAGGAATGTCTGAAAGCCCACCATGGGCCAGGACTTGCTTCACATCATTGGCGGTGATTTTTTTCAGTCCATGGATGATATCATCCACCGATAATCCCTCTTTTTCCATCATCTGTTTGGCCACCGGTGTGGCTTTTACCGACCCAAGCTCAACCTTATTTCCCGGGGCTTGATCGGAAGTCTTTGTATCGGAAACCTTTGTATCGGCTGCAGGAGCTTCTTTGCTTTCCTGGTCTCCTGGAGATTCAGCCGGGCTTTCAGCAGGAGCATCTGGAACTTCCACGCTGGTG
>CBDTYO010000044.1:0-15117 GCA_965364615.1 uncultured Bacteroidia bacterium | reverse complement strand
ATCACCAGATCATCATCCTCAAACTGACCGATGGTCCGGGGAAGCCGAAACAGATCCAGCGCTTCCTCCAGGGTGATGGTCTCCAGGCTCTGGCCTTTCAATAAGCTGGCAAACCTGGGCTTATCTTCATCGCTTGCCTCGCCGATCTGAGCAATGGGGCCAAAACGGCCGATTTTCACACTGACAGGTTTTCCCGATTGGGGATCTTCTCCCAGCACCTTTTCTCCCTTGGATCTTTCGGAGGTCTGTGTGGCCGTATCCACCTTGCTGTGAAAGGGGGCATAAAAGCCTTCGATCATTTTTGGCCAATCCACCTGGCCTTCGGCAATTTCATCAAACTGCTTCTCCACAGAGGCTGTAAAATTGAAATCCATGATGTTCTCGAAGTTTTGCTCCAGGAAGTCATTCACAATAATTCCTATGTCGGTGGGGCTTAATTTGTTCTTTTCTTGCCCGAACTTCTCCTGTACCTTCTTTTCTGACAGCGCATCGCCTTTGAGGCTCATTACAATGATTTCACGTTCCGTCCCCGGGCGGTCCTCTTTGACCACGTATTCCCTCTGAAGTACAGTAGAGATGGTGGGTTTCGAATTCAATCTTTCCTACGTAATTATTATAATCTTTTTCCTGGACCGGAGGCAGCAAACCCTTGGCTTCTTCTTCCTGGTCGTCATCGGTCGATTCCATATATACTTTCAGGAAACCATCGAATTTGAGAACTTCTCCGGTGGCCACAAACCTTTCTGAAGCTCCCGATACTGAGATGCCAATGGTGGTTTTTTCCAACTGAGCTTCACTCATCTGGGAAGCGATGGTCCTTTTCCAGATCAATTCATACAGTCTTTGTTCGGCCCTGCTTCCTTCCACGGAAGACTGGTCCAGATAAGCAGGCCTGATGGCTTCATGTGCTTCCTGAGCACCCTTGGTCTTGGTGCTGAAATTTCGCGTCTTCAGGTAATTATCTCCAAAGCTCTCCTTGATTTTCCCGGCGGCTTTTCCCAGGGCCAGTTTGGAAAGATTGACCGAATCGGTCCTCATGTAGGTGATCTTCCCTGATTCGTAGAGACGCTGAGCCACCGACATGGTCTGATTGACCGAAAAACCCAGTTTCCGACTGGCTTCCTGCTGCAGGGTGGACGTGGTAAAAGGGGGAGCAGGAGATTTGCGCAAGGGCTTCTTTTCGACCTTTTCAACGGTGAACTCGCTGTTCTTACAGAGAAGGAGAAATGCCTCTGCCTCTTCCCGGCTTTCAAAGCGTTTGGAGAGATCGGCTTTCAAGGACGCGGCTTCGCCCTTGTGTCCTGCTACCAGAAACTTGCCGGTGACCCTGAAGTATTTCTTCGGCTTGAATGCCTGTATCTCCCGTTCCCTTTCCACGATCAGTTTTACAGCCACCGACTGAACCCTGCCTGCCGAAAGGGAGGGTTTTACCTTCTTCCAGAGCAGGGGGGAGAGTTCAAATCCCACCAGGCGGTCCAATACCCTGCGGGCCTGCTGGGCATTGACCAGGCTGGTATCGATGTGCCTTGAATTGTCCAGGGCACTCAATATGGCGTCCTTGGTAATTTCATGGAAAACGATCCTGCGTGTTTTGTCCTTGTCCAGACCCAGTTCTTCGAAAAGGTGCCAGGCGATGGCTTCTCCCTCCCGGTCCTCATCCGTGGCAAGCCAGACCATTTCAGAGTTTTTGGCCAGGCTCTTCAACTCTTTCACTATCTTCTTTTTGTCGGTCGGAACAATGTACTGGGGGGCAAAGCCCCCTTCCACATCAATTCCAAGATTTTTCTTGGCCAGGTCACGGATATGTCCAAAACTACTTTTGACCGTGTAGGCCTCTCCGAGGAAACGTTCGATGGTTTTCGCTTTCGCCGGCGACTCCACAATTACCAGATTCTCTATCATAATCTTATCTATTCCCCCGTTTTAATTTGACCACAAAATAAATTAAATGAGCGCCCATGTTCAAAACTTTGCTCCAAATAATTACTACTTTTGACCCAAAATCCGGCTATCCATGGACAAGAAACCCGGCAAAACTACGAAATATTTAATCATCCTCTGGTCACTATACAGCTTTGTGTTTGTATTGTTCATTGTGATCATGGTTTTAATCGGTCATGGCAAAATGGGATTCATGCCCGATTTTGCCCGGTTGGAGAATCCGCAAACCAACCTGGCATCGGAGCTGATCACGGAAGACGGAGAACTGTTGGGCAAGTATTTCATTGAAAACCGCTCTTTCGTGGATTATGAGGAATTGGCCCCCCACCTGGTGGATGCCCTGGTGGCTACAGAAGATGTCAGGTATTATCGCCATTCGGGCATCGATCTCCGAAGTCTTGCCAGGGTAGCCTTCTTTTCGGTATTGCTGGGCCGGGATGAAGGGGGTGGCAGCACACTCTCCCAGCAGCTGGCAAAAAATCTCTTTCCCAGGGATACCTCGGTCATTAAGACAAAAATGGGCAGAACCGTGCGCCTGACCGTGAACAAGTTCAAGGAATGGAATACCGGCGTCAGGCTGGAGCGGGCTTACACCAAGAATGAGATCCTCACCATGTATCTCAATACGGTGCCCTTTGGAGGAGAATCGATCGTGGGTATCAAATCCGCTTCCAGAACTTTTTTCAATACCACACCCGACTCGCTGACCCTTGAACAGGCGGCTGTGCTGGTAGGCATGCTGAAGGCACCCACGGCCTACAATCCCCGGATCAATCCGGACCGCTCCATGCAAAGAAGGAATACGGTCATCAACCAGATGGTCAGGTATGACTATCTGGACGAGGAGGTGGCCGATTCCGTAAAAAAGATCCCCATCCTGGTGGACTACAACCTGGCCAGTCACCTCACCGGTCAGGCCAAGCACTTCAGAATGTTTCTGGCTGAGTTCATGAATGAAACTGAACCGGTACCCCCCAGCGGAACCGGGGTGCTGGCCTGGGAACGTTACAGAAGGGATTCCATGCGCTGGGCCAACGACAAACTATATGGCTGGATTAATAAGAATTTAAAGCCCGATGGCACGCAGTATGACCTATACAGGGATGGCCTGAAGATATACACCACCCTGAACTTTAAAATGCAGCAGTACGCCGAAGAAGCCGTGGAGACCCAGATGAAGGATTATCTGCAGCCTATTTTCTTCCAGGAAAAGAAGGGCCGGCCTGATGCACCTTTTGAGGATATCTCCAGGGAAGAGATCCGGAATATATTGCACCGGGCAGTTCGGTGGACCGATCGTTACCGGTCCATGGCTGCCAGGGGAGTGCCCTGGGATTCCATCCTGATGGCTTTCGAAAAACCGGTGCCCATGAAGGTGTTCTCCTGGGACGGTCCCATCGATACGATGATGACGCCCATGGACTCCATCCGCTACATGAAGCACATTCTGAGGGCTGGATTCCTGGCCATGGATCCCATGACCGGACATGTGAAGGCTTTTGTGGGTGGGCACAATTACCGGTATTTTCAGTATGAGCATGTATACCAGGGACGCCGGCAGGTGGGCTCCACCATGAAACCCTTCCTGTATCTCCTGGCCATGCAGGAGAATTATTCCCCCTGCCAGATGATCCCCCTGGTACCCATTACCTTTCCCAACATTGTGGACAATAAGGATACCACCTATACCCCCACGGTTCCTGGCCGGAATGTCTTTGCCGGAAAAATGGTGTCGCTGAAATGGGGACTGGCCAATTCCCACAACTGGGTCTCAGCCTGGTTGTTCAAGAATTTCAATCCCCAGAATGTCATTACCCTGATGCGCAAAATGGGGGTGACTTCCCACATCGATGCAGTCCCCAGCATGATTTACGGGCCCGCAGATATTTCCCTGGAAGAGATGGTGGGAGCTTTCAATACCTTCAGCAACCGGGGGATCTATGTAAGTCCCGTATATGTTTCCCGCATCGAAGATCGCTATGGCAATGTGATTTCCAGCTTTCATCCCATGGAATCCGAGGCCATCAGCCGAGAGACGGCCTACCTGATGCTTTCCCTTCTTAGAAATGTGGTGGATATGGCAGGCAGTTACCGGGGGGAGGCCTATTACGGCACTGCCAGCCGGCTTCGTGGCAAATATCAATTGAAGGGGGAATTGGCTGGAAAGACCGGAACGACTCAGAATCAGAGCGATGGCTGGTACATCGGGCTGGCTCCAAAACTGACTGCGGCTGCCTGGGTGGGTGGAGAGGACCGAAGCATTCATTTTGATGCACTGGGCATGGGTTCCGGGACCAACATGGCGCTTCCCATCTATGCAGAGTTTCTTACGCGGGTCTATGCCGATAGCACCCTGGGAATCACCGTGGAGGATGAGTTTGAGCGACCCCTGGATTTCTATGTGGACATGGATTGTCCCGACATCATGGAAACCAGCAGCACCAATGAATACGACGATTTTTAGATTTCTCCTGGCAAGTGCCGCGGTCGCTTGGTGTAACGAC
Source organism: uncultured Bacteroidia bacterium (assembly GCA_965364615.1). GTDB lineage: Bacteria > Bacteroidota > Bacteroidia > Bacteroidales. Next base: position 10,672 of record CBDTYO010000044.1, on the reverse strand, counting down.
CCACAACCTTGTTGCCCTGCAATACCAGTTCCCAATCGGGATGCAAGATTTCCCTGGCTTTACGCTCATAAAGCAGGGTTCGGATGCTGACTCCCCTGGCCTCATTGCCAGCCTTGAATTCCCCGCTGAATTCATAGGAGACCGAGCTGCCATGGTGCTGGTGAAAAATCCGGATGATCTCAACCACCGTGGCAATGACGCGGTAGATTTCTCCCCGGTTGGTTTCACTGTATTCATCTTCAAACTCCTCATTCAGCACGCTGAAATTGATGATATGTTCCAGGTAGGAGTTCTTTTTCCGGGCAAAGATGACCTGGTATTTCAGTCCGCTTTCGGTTTCAAAATAATACTCTGCGCCTGTTCTTATGGCAGGGGAAAAGATTTTGTAGCACTTGACCTCAGATTGGTAATTGTCCCTGAACAGGGGATATTCGTTGGGGGTCAGCAGGGCCATCATCCAAACAGGTGTCTGGGTAAGTCCTGAACCCTGTTCATTTCGACGATCTCCAGGGAAAACCTGCCGGGATCCACGTTTTTGCGGTGAAAGCCGGGCATGATGATCCGCTTCATGCCCAGTTTGTCTGCTTCTCCCAGTCTTTGTTCAATCCTGGTTACCGGACGGATCTCTCCTGAGAGTCCGAGCTCTCCGGCAAAGCAGGTGTCAGCATCCACGGGAATATCTACCGTGGAAGAGAGGATGGCAGCCACCACGGCCAGGTCTATGGCCGGATCGTCCACCCTGAGGCCACCGGCAATATTCAGGTATACATCCTTGCTGGCAAGTTTGAAGTTGGCCCTTTTCTCCAGCACGGCCAGCAGCATGCTTAAACGGCGGGTATCAAATCCGGTGGAAGTACGTTGTGGAGTGCCGTAAACGGCAGAGCTGACCAGGGCTTGCACCTCAATGAGAATGGGGCGGTTGCCCTCCACGTTGGCAGCAATGGCTGAACCGCTTAAATCGGCGGGTTGCTGGTTGATCAGCAGCTCGGAGGGATTCAGAATTTCGCGCAATCCTTTGCCAGTCATTTCATAGACCCCTATTTCCGAGGTTGAACCAAAACGGTTCTTGATGGAACGGAGGATCCTGTACAGGTGGTGGGAATCGCCCTCAAACTGCAGCACGGTGTCCACGATGTGCTCCAGGACCTTGGGTCCTGCCAGGCTGCCATCTTTGGTGATATGACCGATCAGCACCACCGGGAGGTGCAGGGTCTTGGCCAACCTGAGAAGCTGTGCTGCGCAGTCCCTGACCTGTGAGATGGTTCCGGGAGCCGATTCGATCCCCTCGGAGTAGAGGGTCTGTATCGAATCGATGATCAATAGCTGGGGTTTCAGTTGTTCTACCTGTGCCTTTATGGCCTGCAAACTGGTTTCTGCAAGAACCTGGCAATTTCCGTTTCCTCCACCCAAACGATCTGCCCTCAATTTGATCTGCTGGGGACTTTCTTCCCCTGAGATATACAGTGTGTCCATCTCGACTTTCAATGCCACCTGGAGGGCAAGGGTCGACTTGCCTATCCCGGGTTCACCGCCGATCAGCACCAGGGATCCGGGTACGATCCCCCCGCCCAGCACACGATTGAATTCACCATTTTTCAGATCCAGGCGGGAAAGCGGGGCCGAAGCCACATCATTCAGTGGGGCAGGTACTGCATATTCCCGTCTTTCAGAAAAACCGGAAGCAGAAGATCCTTTGTGAATCAATTGTTCCACATAGGTGTTCCACTCTCCACAGGCATTGCATCTGCCGATCCATTTGGCCGATTCGGCACCACAATTCTGACAGACATATACCGATTTTGTTTTTGCCATCTGTAAGGCTTAAGACATAAAGTTAGTCAATCGTCCCTGGGGTTCACTCCTCAGACCTGTCGAGGATGGAGGAGGTGGAATAGCCTTTACTTCAGTGTATCCCACAATGTCTTCCTTCTGGTAATCTCCTCCCTTGACCAGGATGTCGGGCCTGAGGGCGGTGATCAGCTGCAGCGGAGTTTCTTCAGAAAAAAGGATGATATAGTCTACAAAAGCAAGGCCTCCCAGTACCTCAGCCCTGGCGTTCTGGTCATTGACGGGCCGGCCCGGACCTTTCAGCCTGGAAACAGACCCATCTGAGTTCAGTCCCACCACCAGCAGATCTCCCAACGCCCTGGCCCTGCTCAGGTAATAAATGTGGCCCCTGTGCAAAATATCAAAGCAACCGTTGGTAAATACCAGCGTGTGATTTTCTCTGAAAGCCGGATCAAATAGGTCCATGGCCTTTTCCAGGGGAATATTCTTGGCAATGATCTGTTCGTAGGTGAGCATTTCAGGATTCGCTTGTTACAGGAAGTTTTTTTCGCCGCATGGTCAGCAAAACGTAAGACAGGCCACCCATCAGGATGGTAAGCAGAGAATTGGATTCATGGGCCAGGATGGCATAGGCTCCGCCCGTTTCCAGGGGAAAGTCGTAAACGAAAAACAATCCCCGGGAGGTGATCCAGTGGTAGGCTCCAAATCCTGCGGTGACCGGAGCCGACATGCCCAGTCCCCCGACCACAAGCAAAAACATTCCATCGATGAAGGTGAGGCCCGAGGTCTCTTCCAGGGCAAAAACCACCATCCAGGTCATCAAAATGTAGAGAAACCAAATGAGCATGGAATGCAGGATAAATTCCCATTTTCGCTTCATCTTATAAATGGTCTTCAGGCCATTCACTATGCCCCTGAAGATGTCAAGGATCTTGCGGATAATGGCGAACCTGGAGAGCTTCTTTCGAAAGATATATAAAAGAAGGAAAGCAGCCAGGACAAGGGCGCTCAGCAGTAGCCAGAAGAGCCAGGTGCCCCCGAAGGCATCCATCAGTTTCTGCCGCAGGGGTGCCAGGACCTGTTCTCCAAAAAAAGCCCCGAATTTCTCCACCCAGCTTAATAAAAGCACCAGCATGATCAGAAGTAACATCAACAGGTCAATCACCCTCTCGATGATCACGGTGCCGAACAGGGAATCCACGGGAATTTTTTCCCTGCGGCCCAGCGTCACACAGCGGGTCACCTCACCCAGGCGGGGAAGGGCAAAATTGGACAAATATCCGATCATCAAAGCGTGGTAGGTATGCCAGAAGCCGGGCTTAAAACCAAGGGGCTCAATGAGCAGCATCCACCTGCGTGCCCGGCTGAAAAATGAGAGGGCAGCAAACAGGAGAGAAAGACCGATCCACCAGAAATTGGCACGTTTCAGGGTGCTGAACAGTTCATCCAGCGCTACTCCCCGAAAAGCAAAATACAACAACAGGATGCCCAATGCCAGAAATCCGGCAATTTTCAGAATCTGTAATAAGGTTTTTCTCAAAGGAGGGAATCAGTTTAGCTTATTGGAGTCGGTGTCGGGGAAGATCAGGACCGGTTTGAAGGATTTTGCTTCTTCAAAATCCATGGAAGCGTATGAGATGATAATAATGATATCACCTACGGCCACCTTCCTTGCAGCTGGGCCATTCATGCATATTTGTCCGGTTCCCCGCTCACCCGTGATCACATAGGTTTCAAGCCTCTCCCCGTTGTTGATATTGACAATCTGCACCTTCTCATTTTCAATGAGGTTGGCAGCGTCCATCAGGTCCTCATCTATGGTAATGCTTCCAATATAATTCAAATCGGCTTCGGTGACCCGAACCCGGTGTATTTTCGATTTAACAACTTCGATGTTCATGACGAGTGGGTTTCCTGCACAAATTTAATGAAAATATAGATTATCGATCAGCCTCACACTACCTAATTGAACAGCTATACAGGCGACTTTGTTCACCTCCTGGTCCCACCCAAAAATGGACTTAAGCTCTTTATCCTCAACAATTTCAAAATATTCCAGGTGCAGTTCTGGTTTCAGTTCAAAGCGGTCCCTGACCCAGTCTTTCAGTTCCGACGGAGAGAGTTCCTCCTTTTTTTCACTGGAGAGCTTCAATGTTTCATAAATAAAAGGGGCCAGTTTTCTTTCTTCCCGGTTCAGCCTTTCGTTCCTGGAACTCATGGCAAGGCCGTCCTTTTCTCGCATGATCGGGCAGGCGACTATTTGTATGTCCATTCCCAGGATCTCTGTCAGCCTGCGCACGATCACCAGCTGCTGAAAATCCTTCTGACCAAAATAGGCCCGCTCAGGCTGGATCAGCAAAAAAAGTTTACTTACAATCTGTGCCACCCCATTGAAATGTCCCTGCCGGTATTTTCCTTCCATCACCTTATCGAGGGGATCCAAATCAAATGTCCTTTCATCCTCTTCGGGATACATTTCTTTGACAGAGGGAACGAAAACCAGGTCTGTCTCCATTTTCTGAAGCATCTCCAGATCCCGGTCCAGGGTTCGTGGATAGTGTTCAAGGTCGGCCGGATCGTTGAACTGGGTGGGATTCACAAAAATGCTTACCACCACCACATCGTTTTCAGCAGCCGCTTTCTCCACCAGGGACATGTGCCCCTGATGAAGCGCACCCATGGTGGGTACCAGGCCTATGCTTGGTTGATCTTTCCTCAATGAGTTGAGGTGCCCGGTGAGGTCCTGTCTTGTCCTGTAAACAATCATTGAAAAAGGGTGTGTCAAAGATAGATAAAAAAGGTATCAATTATTTTTAGTAAATTTGCATGATTTCAAATTGAAGATCACAGATGGAAAGTAAAAAGGTATTATTTGTCTCTCAAGAGATTACACCCTATTTGCCGGAAACGGAACTTTCCCAAATCAGCAGAAACCTCCCCCAGGCCATCCAGGAGACCGGAAAAGAGATCCGGACCTTCATGCCAAAATACGGAAACATCAACGAACGCAGGAACCAGTTGCATGAGGTCATCCGACTTTCAGGCATGAATCTGATCATCGATGATACCGATCATCCCCTGATCATCAAAGTGGCATCGATCCAGGCGGCCAGGATGCAGGTATATTTTATTGACAATGAAGAGTATTTTCAGCGCAAACATACGGTGGCTGATTCCGAGGGGACCTATTTCCAGGACAATGATGAACGGATGATCTTCTTTGCCCGCGGAGTATTGGAGACTGTGCGCAAATTGCGCTGGTCGCCGGACCTGGTCCATTGTCACGGTTGGTTCACTTCACTGGTACCGCTGTATTTGAAGAAAGCATATAGGGAGGATCCCTTGTTTGCAGATTCAAAGGTGGCCTTTTCCTTTTATAACAATGGTTTTACCACTCCCCTGAATGCTTCTTTTGCGGAGAAAGTGATCGTGGATGGCATCTCATCCGATCAGGTTTCCATGGTGAAGGATCCGGGGTACGCAAATCTGGTCAATCTGGCTGCCACCTATTCAGATGGATTGATCCAGGGTAGCCAAAGCCTTTCTGAGGAAGTTGAACAGGTACTGAAACAGTCCGGGAAACCCTATTTAAATTATGTGAGTGATGAAAAATATGTGGAGGAGTTTTCCGTTTTCTACGACAGTATCATCAACGATTAAGCGAAAATTTCAGATGAATAAGAAGGAGTTGTGGGTCATAGCAGCCATTGCATTGGTGGTGGGTTTGCTTTCCTCGTGTCAGGTCAGCGACAAGGAATTGGGTGTGGATATACTGCCTCCGGGCGACAGTGTACAACTGTATTATGATACCATATTTGAAATCCAGGCCTATCCGGTGACTGCCAAGCCTCAGGTGACATCAGAGAATTCCTTTTCAGCCACCAGGCTCATGCTTTTGGGTGCCATGGAAGATACCATCGCGGGAAGATCTGTGGGTTCGGTGGTGACTCAATTCAATAGTTCGGGCACGTTCAATGTGGCTCCGAACACAGTGATTGACTCCCTCTTTCTGGCCATTCATATGTTCGATTATGTGGGGGATACCGATCAGGATATCAACCTGAGCGTTTATGAATTCACCGAACGGATCTACATGGACTCCCTCTATTATTCCGATTTTGATCCGGAGGGGAAATACAACCCTGTTCCCCTGGTTCAGCAAAGCATTACCCCTGAAAACGGAACCACTGTGGAACTGTTGATTGAGGACCAGGACTTCATCGATAAGTTTCTGGCCATAACCACCGACACCAGCTATTTCGTAAGCGATTCCGTTTTCAAGGATTATTTCAATGGTTTGTATATTACCGCGGAACCTGTTTCGCCCAAGGGAACCTTTGCCAGGATCCAGCTTTCCAACACAGAAACCAGGCTTACCATGAAGTATGCCAACGACTCTACGGATGTGGATTCCACGGCGGGACCCGACTATACCTATGCCCATTTTCTCATCAATGAGTTCTCCTCCCAGAAAATCAACCTGTTTGAACACGATTTCACCGGCACGGCCCTGGAAGGGATCATAGACAACGAGGCAGCCAGTTCCCCATACAGCTATGTGCAGGGAATGGGAGGGGTCAATACCCGCTTCTCTTTTGCCAATCTAACGGAGTGGATGGATCAGGTTCCCCTGGTGATCAATTCAGCCACCCTGGTATTTGACGTGGTGCCTGAAGAGGAAAGTGGCATCCTGTACGACGATCTACCCGCACGGCTGATGATCGGATCCATCCTGGAGGATGGGAGTTATGAGCCCATATATGATTATCATGTGATATGGTCCAATGATCCCCAAAGGGAGGCTGCGCGCTTCGGGGGGTATAAAAAGGCCGAAACGCTGGGCATGTTCTACGACACCACATATACCTACCGATTCAATGTGGGTCTTCATTTCCAATCCATGATAGATGGGGTCAAACCCGACAACGACTTCATCCTTCAATTGAATGACGGATTGGAAAATCCGCGCATTTCCAAACTTTGGAGTAACCTTCCATCCAATGAAAGACGTATAAGGTTAGAAATAGTCTACCTGAAGCTTTGATGGAATTGCTTCAAATGAAAAGTCTTAAATAGTTCATCAACATGTGTGGAATTGTAGCTTACATCGGCAGCAAAGATGCTTACCCGATACTGATCAAAGGACTGAAACGGCTTGAATACCGCGGATACGATTCAGCGGGTGTGGCCCTTCTGAACGGTGATACAGCCATATACAAGAAGAAGGGAAAGGTATCTGAGCTGGAGGACTTTGTGCGGGGGAAGGAAACCTCATGTACCATAGGCATCGGACATACCCGATGGGCCACCCATGGGGAGCCCAGTGATCTGAATGCTCATCCCCATACCAGCCAGAAAGGTTTGTTTACCCTCATCCACAACGGGATCATCGAAAACTACTCGGTGTTGAAGAAGACCCTCATGGACAAGGGCATGAAGTTTTACAGCGAAACCGACACCGAGGTACTGGCAAATTTGATCGAGTACATCTATACCACCCAAGAGGTCAGCGTGGAACTGGCGGTCAGCCTGGCCCTGCAGAAGGTGGATGGTGCTTACGGACTGGTGGTTATAACCCCGGAAGACCCCACCATGATGATCGCTGCAAGACGCAGCAGCCCCCTGGTGATCGGCTTGGGAAGCAACGAGTATTTTATTGCCTCCGATGCCTCGCCCATCGCGGAGTATACCGACAGGGTCATTTACCTGAACAACGATGACATTGCCCTGATACGAAGGGATGAACTGGTATTGAAAAACCTGGTCAGTGAAACCACCCAGGTCAATATCAAGACCCTGGACCTGGACATTTCCGAAATGGAGAAGCAGGGCTACGAACATTACATGCTCAAGGAGATTTTCGAACAGCCCAGGTCCATCCAGGATACCTTTCGGGGACGCATCATTCCCGATTCCGGCGAAATCAGGCTCGGGGGACTCCTGGATGTGAAGGATCAGCTGGTGCATGCCAAAAGGATGGTGGTGATCGCCTGCGGCACTTCCTGGCATGCCGGACTGGTGGGGGAATACCTGATCGAGGACCTGGCCCGGATCCCGGTGGAGGTGGAATATGCCTCGGAATTCAGGTACCGGAATCCCATGATCGGTCCCGATGATGTGGTGCTGGCCATCAGCCAGAGCGGGGAAACCGCTGACACCCTGGCGGCCATTCAGCTGGCCAAGGAAGCAGGAGCCCTGGTGCTTGGAATCTGCAATGTGGCCGGTTCCAGCATTTCGCGCGAAACCCATGCGGGGGTATATACCCATGCGGGCATAGAAATCGGCGTGGCCTCCACCAAGGCCTTTACCGCCCAGGTGACGGTGCTGACCATGATGGCCATGATGGTAGGAAAAGAGAAAGGCTTGCTCAGCGGGGAGCGCTTCGGCCAGCTTATCGGCGAATTGAATGATATTCCTTTCAAAATTGAAAAAATCCTGGAGCAAAACGAGGAGTTCAGGCGCATTGCTGAGATATACAAAGATGCCACCAATGCCCTCTACCTGGGGCGGGGGGTAAGCTTCCCTGTGGCACTGGAAGGAGCCCTGAAGCTGAAGGAGATCTCCTACATCCATGCGGAGGGCTATCCGGCTGCTGAAATGAAGCACGGGCCCATTGCATTGATCGATGAGAACATGCCTGTGGTGTTCATCGCCACCCGGGATGGTTCCTACGATAAGATCGTAAGCAACATTCAGGAGGTCAAGGCCAGGAACGGGATCGTGATTGCCATTGTCACCGAAGGGGATAACACCATCCGGGGGATGGCGGATCATGTGATCGAAATTCCCGAGACCGATCAGTCGCTGGTGGCATTGACTTCGGTGATCCCCCTGCAGCTGATTGCCTACCACATCGCATTGATGCGTGGTTGTAACGTAGATCAGCCCAGGAACCTGGCCAAATCGGTGACCGTCGAATAAACCGCGTGCTATCCGGATCCGGGGGGAAGTGAACTACCTTTCGCCGTATTGCTTGCTGTAATAGGATTGATAAGCCCCCGAGGTCACATTCTCCATCCAGTCCTGGTTTTCCAGGTACCAGTCCACGGTTAGTGCCAATCCCTCCTCAAAGCGATGGGCAGGTTTCCAGTGCAGCTCTTTTTCAATCCGGCTGCTGTCGATGGCATACCTGAGGTCGTGTCCGGCCCGGTCCTTTACAAAGGTGATCAATTGCTCGGAACTGCCTGCTTTGCGCTTCAGTTTTTCATCCATGATGCCACACAGGAGCCTGATCAGGTCGATGTTCTTCCACTCGTTCAGTCCCCCGATGTTATAGGTACGTCCTGGCGCTCCCTGGTGAAAGATCAGATCGATGGCCGAAGCATGGTCCTCCACATAGAGCCAGTCCCGCACATTCTCGCCTTTGCCATAGACAGGGATGGGTTTCTCATGCAGGATGTTGTGGATGGCCAGTGGGATCAGCTTTTCGGGGAACTGGTTGGGGCCATAGTTGTTGGAACAGTTGGACAGCACCACCGGCAATCCGTAGGTATGGTGGTAAGCCCTGACCAGGTGGTCGGAACTGGCCTTTGATGCGGAATAGGGGCTCCGGGGATCGTAGGCGGTATCCTCCGTAAACAAGCCCTCGCTGCCCAGGCTGCCATACACTTCATCGGTGGAAATGTGATAGAACAGCTTCTTCGAGGGCTCCTTCCACTGGCGTCTGCACACATTGAGCAGGTTCACCGTACCCACAATGTTGGTAAAAATGAAAGACATGGGATCGGCAATGGAACGGTCCACATGGGATTCTGCAGCCAGGTGAATCACCCCGTCAATTTCATGCTCGCCGAATACCTTTTCCAGGAAGGCAGCATCGGTGCTATCGCCCCGGATAAACTGGTAGTTGGGACTGCCCTCCACATCCCTCAGGTTTTCCAGATTCCCGGCATAGGTGAGCTGGTCCAGGTTTATGATCTGCACTTCAGGATAATTACGGACCATCCTCCTGACCACATGGGATCCAATGAAGCCGGCCCCGCCGGTGATGAGAATCTTCTTCATATCAACTGCGTTTCTGACTTCTTAACTGCTCCTCCCACTTCCAGGAAGACAATAGCATCTCATCAACCCCTTTCTCGGCTTTCCAGCCCAGTTCAGCATTGGCATAGGAAGTATCGGCATATACCTGTTCGATGTCACCTTCCCTTCTTCCCACCACCTTGTAGTTCAGCTTTTGGCCGGTCGATCGTTCAAAGGCTTCGATCATTTCAAACACGGAGAGGCCCTTGCCGGTGCCCAGGTTAAACACCTCGAATGCGGCTTTTTGTTTCTGGTCCAGCAGTCTCCGGATGGCTGTCACATGGGCCCTGGCCAGGTCCACCACGTGGATATAGTCCCGGATGGCAGAACCATCCGGGGTGTTGTAGTCATCGCCATAGACATTCAGGCACTCCCTGATTCCGGCTGCTGTCTGGGTGATGAAGGGGACCAGGTTGTTGGGTATCCCAATGGGAAGCTCACCGATCAGGGCCGATTCGTGGGCGCCTATGGGATTGAAGTATCGCAGGGAAATCACCCCTATACCCTTTGTGCAGGCCACGGTGTCCTGCAGGATCTCTTCACTGATTTGCTTGGTGTTTCCATAGGGAGAGTTGGCCTTCTTGATGGGAGCCTGTTCTGTCACCGGAAGTACATCGGGTTCGCCATAAACCGTGCAGGAGGAAGAGAAAACCATGTAATCCACTGCAAAGTTCTTCATGGCCTCCAGAAGATGGATCAGCGACAGAATATTATTCTCATAATACTCCAGCGGCTTCTCCACGCTTTCCCCCACTGCCTTGAATGCGGCAAAATGGATGATGGCATCCATGTTGCGGTGTTTCTCAAAGACCCGGAAAGTGCCTTCCCTGTCTCTCAGGTCCACCTCTTCAAATACAGGGTC